>NZ_DAOMOZ010000058.1:0-22208 GCF_035444585.1 Agriterribacter sp. | reverse complement strand
CTGTTGGCCGGCAAAGTGATGGTTTGATCTGCTCCCGCATCGGCTACCGGTGGCAGAGGTGCGGCTTTTACGGTAATGGTAACAACGGATGTAGAGGAAAGACCTTTGCTGTTTGTTACTGTTAATTCAAACTTATATACTCCCTCCGTAAGTGCGGTCACCGCAGTGATCGCCTGAACGGGTTCGGCAATTATTTCATTTGACGGCCCGGAAACCTTACGCCATTCATATCCGCTAATTTTGTCGCCTGGTGCGGCAGATCCACTTCCATCTAATACTACTGAGTTGTTTGGCAGTACTATTGTTTGAGCATTTCCTGCGTTAGCTACAGGAGGAGCAGCAATTGCATTTACCGTTACAGTTACTGTTGCAGACGACACAGCGCCATTATTGTCTGTAACTTTCAATTCAAATTGATATATACCTTCTGTAAGTCCGGTTACTGCTGTACTAACACCGGATGGCGTCACTATATCTTCATTAGACGGGCCGGATACCTTACTCCATTCATAACTGCTGATGCTACCCGAAGGAGCGGCAGAGCCACTGCCATCCAGTACTACGCTGTTAACAGGTAAGTCTATTGTTTGATCGTTACCGGCATCGGCGATGGGCGGCACTGGCGCAGCATTAACAGTAATGTTAACGGTAGCTGTTGAAGTACCACCATTGTTATCGGTTATTTTTAATTGAAAAGTGTATACACCTTCTACAAGGCCGCTAACCAAAGTGGAAGAAGCAGCGGGTGATGCAATTGTTCCGGAAGAAGGGCCGGAAAGTTTAGTCCACTGGTAACTGGTTATGGTTCCCGAAGGAGCAGTTGACTTTGTTCCGTCAAGGTTTACATTGCTGACAGGAAGCGTAATGGTTTGTGCACTGCCTGCATTGGCTACCGGCGGCAATGGAGCAGGATTAACCTTTATAGTTACCGCTGCTGTGGAAGTACCGCCTTTGCTATCTGTAACCTTTAGCTGAAATTGATATGTGCCTTCGACAAGATTTACTACAGAAGATTTTGCGCTGTTCGGCGAAGATATTGCACCGCCCGGGGGTCCCGATATTTTTGCCCATGCATAACCGGTAATTGTTCCTGCGGGAGCTGTTGATTTGGATCCGTCAAGTGTGATGCTGTTAGACGGTAACGTTATCGTTTGATTGGTGCCCGCGTCAGCTACCGGCGGGGCGGCCACTGAACCTCCTTTTTTATAAGAGAGCATCCATTCATATACGTTTAGCCCGTTCTCCCTGAAGTTAGGGTCATAGGTTTTTGACCAGGCGTCATGCCCGTTGGCATTAAAAACCGTTAGTTTGGCTTTAGGGTCGGGAGGCGGGATACAGGCATTTACTGCCTTTACACAAGAGTCCAGTTTCCATGGCGGGGCACCTGTATCTCCGGAGTTATTCGTTCCCCACATTGCCATTTTTGATGAAGCTATATTGCAAGCCTCACCATCCCGGGGAAGTACTCCCCCGCAAACAAGCAGCATCGCAGCTATGCGGCTGGCATTTGCTTTAGACCGGCTTGCATATCTCCAACTCATATAACCACCTAAACTAAGCCCGGTTAGATATATTCTATCTTCATCAACTCTGTATTTCGAAATACAATACTTGACCAAAGCATCAATAGAAGGAACATAGTTGGTGGGCTCTTTTGATTGTGGAGAAATCACAATAAAAGAAAAGCTCTCGCCTCCCACGGTAAAAGAAGACGGGAATTTGCCCTGGTTTATAAGTTTGGGTGGCCCATTTACTAAAACTCTCGGAAGCTGGGCGGCAGAACCATCTCCGCGTTCTCCGTTCCCATGAAGAAAAATAATCAGCGGAAATTTCTTAGTTGGTTGAGATGCATAATTAACAGGTAATGATTCATAATACCCTTTTATATTCTCGCCAAACGTCATATACACCGGTTTCTGTGTTTGAACCTGTGAAAACGAAGGTTGCAAAAAGGAAATGAACAATAAGAAAAGCAAAGCCTTTCCACGCCAAAGATGAATCTGGTTTAGCTGTTTCATGGTTTTCAGGGATACGGATTTCTAAAAATTCTAAGGTTAGTTCAATAAAATATTCAACGTATATTTTTTAATGAGCGTATGCCGGTCTTGAAATGTATTTTAAAAACTAAAGCATTGTCATAAAAACTATCATATCATAATTACTGAAAGCTATTTGAAATCAATCTTACCTGTTGATGTACTCAAACCAAATGCCGAAACAGAAAGGATTATATTAGCAGGATTACCGAATGATAAAAAGTAAGATATGCTCCGTTCCAATTTCAAAAATCATTACTGCCACGAAAATTGTTTTTGAAACTTTGATCGGAAAAACTTGATTTAAGATTTGACCAGCACAATATCGCAATGTAGGTTATGCCCAAGAAAAGATTCAAAAGATCGGAGGTAAAAACCTGAAGCATAGTAAAGGCCAGTTCATTATCGTATGGCGGTTTTAACAATAAAAAAACTGCCCCGGAATACTTTCTGAGGCAGTTTCATCTAAAAGATGCTATTGATAATTATTGCTTTAAGATCTTCATGGTTTTCCTGTACTTATTATCAACAATAACTTGTGCAATATATGTACCGGCGGCAAGTTTGGATACATTAAACGTTTTGCTCAACGATCCTGAGGTATTTTTCATAAATTCCTGTTGCAGCAACACCTGCCCGGTCAAACTATATACAATCATATTCGTCTTCCCTGTGGCTCTGCCTCCAATGCGTATGTTCATATCTGATTTTACAGGGTTAGGATTGATCGTCATTTCCAGCGTTGCCGGAGCAGATAAAACTTCAGGTACTGCTGCCTGTAATGACTGATCCTGAGTAATATTCACATCCGGACTTGCCATAGTTCTGGCAGATACAGCGGATTTCACTGTTATAGTAATGTAAGAACTAACTGAATTCCCCTTAGGATCTGTTATTAACAGGCGGAATTTATAGGTGCCGGCAACTGTTAGTCCCGTTACATCCGTACCTATACTCCAGGGAGCGGCGATCTTTGCCTGTACAGGACCAACGGCTTGCGACCAGGTATGCGTGCTGCCTGAAGGTGCAGTTGAATTTTCACTGCCGTTAAGCTTAACTTTCGTAACGGGAAGCGTTATCGTTTGATTTGGACCGGCATCTGCATACAGAGGAACGGTAGAAGCAGCTTTTACAATTACGTGCACCGTAGATGTTGACCGATTGCCTTTTGTATCTTTCAACTCCAGTTGGAATGAATAATCTCCGGCAGTAGTGAGCCCGGATACAGTAGTTTTAATACTGTAAATGCTTCCAATTGTGGCTGTTTTAGGTCCTCCTGTTTGCTTCCACAGATGTGTTAGGCCCACAGGCCCATAAGATGCGGTACCGTCTAACTGCACACTGCTGGCAGGCAAAGCTACGGTTTGATCAGGACCAGCCACCGATTTGAGCGTAGTCGTTGAAGGAGCAGCATCCTGCACAGTTATATTTACCGTAGATACGGCAATATTGCCCTTTGTATCTTTTAACTGAAGCTGAAAAGAATAAGTTCCTTCACTGGTAAGCCCGGACACAGTAGTCTTAATGCTGTAGATGCTTCCAATTGAAGCCGTTTTGGGGCCGGCTGTTTGTTTCCACAAATGCGTAAGACCTGAAGGTCCGCTTGACCCTGTACCATCTAAAGTTACACTACTCTTGGGGAGTGTAATAGTTTGATTGCTTCCTGCAACAGCTTTTAATGTAGAAACAGCTGCTGCATTTACTATAACATGCGCAACCGAATAAGATACGTTTCCTTTTGTATCGGTTACCCTTAACCGGAACGCATAGTCGCCGGCTTTATTAAGCCCCGAAACAGAAGTCTTAATTCCAGACGGGCTGCCTATCGTAGCGGTCCCGGGACCGATGGTTTGCTCCCAACGGTAAGTACTACCAGAAGGTGCTATCGATTTGCTACCATCAAGGGCTGCACTGCTGGCAGGCAGAGTAATGACAATATCTTGTCCGGCATGTGCAACCGGTAATGGATCCGGGGCGGCGGGGGCAGGCGCAGGAGCAGGCTGTGGCGCTGACCCCTTCCTATAAGACAACATCCATTCATATATATTCATTTGATTCACCCTGAAGTTGGGATCATATGATTTGGTCCATGCATCATGTCCACCGGCCTGATGTATGGTGATCTTTGCCTTGGGAGATATTGATGTAGCGTTTATTTTATTTACCAGTTCCTGGGCCTTCGTTGCAGAAATATACGGATCACCGGAATTGTTCAAAAACCACATCGGAAGGTTTGCGCCGGTTACAGTGGTGATGCCGGAAGCTGTTCCTGATGCTCCCGAACAAACCGGAACTATTGCCGCCAGCTTGCTCACCCTGTCTTTACTGGACGCAGGAAAATCCCAGGTCCTTTTTCCACCTAAGCTCAGCCCCGTAAGGTAAATTCGCGAAACATCAACCCTGTAGTGCTGTATGCAATAATTAATCATTGCTTCAATTGCTTCCGGTTGACCTGAGCTCCGTGTAAACTGGGGGGATATTACAATGAAAGAAAACTTCTCGCCGCCAACCGTAAAAGAAGCCGGGAAAGTTCCCTGATTCAGCAATTTTGGAACGGCATTTTTCAATACCAATGGTAGTTGGGTTGTTCCATTTCCCAATTCTCCTACTCCATGCAAAAAGATCAGGAGCGGATATTTTTTTGTTGGGTTGGAAGCATAATCAACAGGCAGAGACTCATAAAAACCAAGTATGGTAGGAGATACCTGTGTAGAAACAGCCCTTTGCGTTTTTTGATATTGTGCAAATGAGCTTTGAATACTGAAAATGAAAAAAGAGGAAAGAAAAATGAAAAATGAAAATAGAGTTCGCAATGGTACGTTGGGCACGATGCCACATTTCTGGTTCTGGTTCATGATTTTTCAGGAAATAAAAAGGGGGTTAAAAATTAATTGACATTAAAAAAGCACCTACAAAAAACAGTCTATTCATAGTAGGTGCATAATGTTTTCCTGCGGAAAAACCTTAAGTAAAGTTTACGCATAGTAACTGGATTTAGTATGTTATATAAAGAGTCAAGAAGACTGCAAGTATTATACCAATTACTTAATAAATGCTAAAAGTGGAAAACTTTAAACTGAACAGAATATGATTGGACCGATCCGAACAAAATGCGTACTTCTTACCAATAAAAATTTCATTCCCCTATATCTTTCTCTTAAAAATCAATAAGTTGTTTTTTTAAATAGCCCATCTATTTTATATTCCTATGAACTATCTACCTGAATTGATTACCAAAAGATAAATTCCCATTGAGAAGGAATTTAAATTATTAAAAATAAAAAAATGCATATAATATTTATTATCATTTACTTGAATAAATTTGTAAGCAAAACTGCAGCTTATTACCAACGATTATGTAAAGAACTGTACAGGGTAAAAAAATATATTTTCATTATTTTTATCACGGTATACAAATGCTGTTGTTCCTTCCGGATTGTTTGATCCAATACATTCCTACTTTAACTCCTATTTGGAAAACTGTATTTAAATCCTTTATTTCTCAACGTTCGCCAAGTTTTTTATTATTAATATGAAGAGAAATAATACCATAGCAGAAAAAAAATTCCTCCTTGTAAAAGCAAAGCCTTTAATAACCATTATTACCCTTAACTGGAACCAAACAGAAATTACCTGTCAGTTTTTAGCATCTACAAGGCAGTTGCTGTACAAAAATTACGAGATACTGGTCTGCGATATGGGCTCTGCTGCCGACCCTACAGGCAGGATAGCGGCTGAAAATTTTCCCAATACGCGTGTTTTAAAAATGGAATCTTATGCAGGAGGTAGCATAAACTGGGCTGTACAGCAAGCAAAAGGTGATTTTATTTTACTGATTAACAATCATATAGAAGTGACAGAAAATTTATTGGGTGATCTTCTGTCGCCGTTTCTAACAAACCATGCACTTGGGGTGACCTGTCCTAAAATCCGTTCTTTTCATAAAAAAAATATTATACAATATGCGGGATACAACGCGCTGAACAGGATAACCGGCCGGATCACCATCATTGGCAACAAAAAAGAAGATAAGGGGCAATATGACACCCCTCTTTACACCCACGGAGCATATAGCGGTGCTATGATGATAAGAAAAAGCCTGATTCAACATCCGGGTATGCTGCCACAACATTTCTTTACTTATTTTGATGATTCCGATATAAGTGCCCGCATTTTAAAAGCAGGATATAAAATTTTATACCAGCCTAAAGCTGTGGCTTACAATAAAAGCCCACTTCTCTCCTCCCCCAAAAGCGCCATTCATGTTTATTATACTACCCGGAACCGTATCCTTTTTATGCGCCGGAACAGCAATCTGTTACAATTTATTATTTTCTTTTCCTTTTTTGCTCTTTTTGCCGTGCCTGGCAACGCTATCAGGTTTCTAACAAAAAGGCAGTTCACGCATCTCCGGTCTTTTTTTAAAGGAATATGGTGGAATATAAAAATGAAAACAACAGCTTAACGGGGAGTTTCCCTATAACGCTTCCCATACTTCTTGTGCAAATGCCTCCAGGGAGGGATCTCTTGCACCCATAAGCAACAATACACAGTTATCGGTAAGATGATGCCGCACCCTTTCCGGGAAATCTCCCCGGCGCTCTGCAAAAAAAGCCTTTTTCCCAAATGCCTTCAAATCATTGATCAGATCATTAGCGGAGATATTTTTAACCGCAGTACCCCCCGCATAAAATATTTCACTCATCCATATTTCGTCGGAAGTCCGTAAAACAGCAGCAATTTCCTCCACAAAATCATGACGTAAAAACCGCGTGGGGCCATAGCCGTGAGGTTGAAACCATGCTATAACTTTTGGAGCAATATACTGGCACGCAGCTATGGACGCAGCACACTTGGCGGGATTATGCGCATAATCGTCTATCAGCCATACGCCATGCTTATTGCCTATAACCTGGTGCCGCCTGTAAATACCTTCATATTTTTCTAATGCAACAGCACAGGTTGGTAAATCAATATCCAGAATACCGGCAACGGCTACCGCTGCCAGCGCATTTTCCATGTTATGCCTCCCTACGGTATGCAATGAAAACGGAATACCGTTAACCCGGAATTCAATATGCAACCCCTCCTGCCTGAAATCTGCGGCAATATAGCCTGCACCGGAACTGCTGTTTGTAGAAAAATCTGTTTTGATATCCCGTGAAAGCTTTGCTGCCAGCGGATGCGCCCGGTTTACAATAAATGTTCCTTTTGTATTTCTTTTAAACACATCAAAAATATCCATCAGCGCATCTATCTCCTGGTGATCCTTATCTATATTCAATACCACGCCTATTTCGGCCTCATACTGCACAATGGATCCATCGCTTTCATCCGCCTCGATCACCAGCCATTCTCCCTTCCCTGTTTCAGCATTGCCGATTTTGCCCTGCCGCATAAGACTCACCAGCCCGGCGCCGCTTATAATACCAGGCTCAAGCCCTGCATGCTTCAAAATTTCAAATAACATGGCACTTGTAGTGCTTTTCCCGGAAGTGCCTCCAACAGCAATGGTTCGCCGGCCTTTGACAATAACAGCAAGCAGTTCCGACCGCTTAACAATGGGTATGCCCAGTTGCTTTGCTTTTTGCACTTCTGTTACAGTGTCTTCAACCGCTGCAGATACTACCACAAGCCCGGTATCGGTTGTAATACCTTCTCCGTTCTGCATGAAGCAGCGTATTCCTGCAAGCTCCAGTTTTATCTGCACATCACCGGAGCTGCCTGTAGAGAAATACCGGTCGGACCCCGATATCCGTTTTCCCATACCCGCCAGGTATTGGGCCAATGCGCTCATGCCGGTGCCTGCAATGCCAATAAAAAATACATTATCTAACCGATCTATATCAATTCCCATTTTTGAACAGATAATTTCATCACAAATAAAAGCATTATTCTCTTACCCATATTTGCGGATCCAAAAGAATGTTCATAACGCACAGCCTGTATTGCATTTTACACTACATTTAAATTTTTTTATAGGTTCACCCACTGCTTCAATATAGTATGCATGCAACCAGCCAAAGGGTTTAAACGTATTGTCTCCCACCTTACTTTCTGGGTTTTACTTGCTATTGTTATTGCGGTATTGCTGGGCTACTTTTTCCCGGCAACGGCCATAAAGGCCGAATGGATGGGTACAGGCTTCATACAACTGATCAAACTTTTTATCGGCCCTATTATTTTTCTCACCATTGTGCTGGGCATTGTAGGAATGGGCAATCTTAAAAAAGTAGGAAAGATAGGGTTAAAAGCAGTCATCTATTTTGAAATTGTTACCACCATTGCTCTTATCATTGGAATTGTATTTGCCAATATTGTTCAACCGGGCAAAATAGACAAAGCCGGCCTTGCTATAAAGGATGCTTCCGCATATGAAAGAAGCAATGCCGATTTTAACTGGGTTCATTTTATCAGGGAGAACTTCACATTGCAGGTGCTTATAGTAGCCATCGTATGCGGTATTTTACTGGGTATGAGCAAACACCAGAATAAAGTTATACCCCTGCTAACGAAAACTACAAACTTCGTATTTAAAGCACTAAAGTATGTAATGTACCTGGCGCCTTTGGGAGCTTTTGGAGGAATGGCCTATACAGTAGGAAAATTCGGTATAAAAACACTTATCCCTTTGGGTAAACTGATGCTTACCATGTATGGCACAATGGTGGTGTTTATTTTTATTGTATTGGGGCTCATCCTGCGTTACTATAAGCTGAGCATCTGGAAGTTCCTGCGCAATATACAGGAAGAGCTGCTTATTGTGCTGGGAACCTCATCTTCAGAAACCGCCCTGCCTTCCCTGATGGAAAAACTGGAAAAGATGGGATGCAGTAAACCCGTTGTTGGCCTGGTTGTTCCCACAGGTTATTCTTTCAATCTGGACGGCACATCTATCTACCTTTCCATGGCCGTTATTTTTCTTGCACAGTTATACAATGTACACCTGTCGGGCATTGAAATGATATCTATAGTGGGCATTCTCATGATCACTTCCAAAGGTGCAGCAGGCGTAACCGGCAGCGGCTTTATTATACTGGCATCCACACTTACCGCTCTTCATAAGATCCCACTGGAAGGACTGGCTTTTTTACTGGCTGTTGACAAATTTATGAGTGAAGCGCGGGCCATTACCAACATTATAGGCAATGGCGTGGCTACCCTCGTAATATCAAAAAGCGAAAATGAGTTCAGAGCGCCACCGGCAGAAGCAAGCTAAAGGCGTTTTTAAGCATTACTGTTTTTTTGCACCAAATACCTGTGTCCAGTAATTGCCCGAACGCCCCACTCCCATTTCTTTGAAATTTTTATTCATAATGTTCCTGCAATGCCCTTCGCTGTTCAGCCAACTGTTCATTACAATTTGCTCGGTTGTTTGACCCAGGGCGATATTTTCGCCATAAGCGCGCCAGTTATATCCTGCCAGCTTCATTCTATCGCCGGCTGTTGTATTTTCACCGCTTGTATGCGAAAAGTAATTGTTCACTTTCATATCATTACTATGGTCAAAAGCGGCTTTGGCCAGCAAATCATTCCACGTAAGCGCGCCAACAGGAGGCATCGCTGCATCTCCGCAGGTGCATCCTTTTGCCCTGACGCTATTCACCATATCAAGTATTACTGCCGCATTAACATTATAGGCAATATCCGGCTTTTGCCCGCCGGCCGGGTTTTGTTCATTTAAATCAGTTTTAATATCACTTTTGGTACAGGAAAAAACAACGCACGTACACATAATACACCAAATACTCCTGAGCATTGCTCTCATAGATCAAAAATTTACTTCTTAAACGCAAACAGGGCTCCGGTGATATTTAACAAATGGTAATCTTTTATAAAGCGGGCCGGAGAATGTGCTTCTCCTCTTTAACTTTTTGGCGTAACATGGCATTGTTGTTGAGCATATCTTTGCAGGATCAGAGTATTACTTCAAACATCGTTCTATGCGCTATATCATTATTGCATTATTATTCAGTTCCCTGCAAAGCCACGCGCAATTAAAAGACTATATTATATCTATAAAGGGAGATACGCTTAACAGGGTAGATAACAACAACAAAAAACAAGGCCCATGGGTAATTCATGTAGATGCACTACGGGGCGAACCGGGTTATGAAGAAGAAGGTTACTTTGCTGATGGTATAAAGGAAGGCCAATGGAGAAAATACAATCTTGTTGGTGATTTAATAGCCCTGGAAAATTACAAATGGGGCGAAAAAGACGGCAAACAACAGTATTTCACCAAAATGGGTGATCTGCTCCGGGAAGAAAGCTGGAGGGCTACCAACCCCGAAAATCCATATGACACTGTACAGGTACCGGATCCCGCCATTCCCGATAAATGGGAAACAAAAATCATAAAATTAGAAGTAGCCACTGTGGCTCACGGCACCTGGAAGTTTTACGACCCCAACACAGGTTTTATTACAAAGCAGGAGAATTATTTTTTTGGACAAAAAGAAAAAGGTCCGGGCAATGCAACCGCTGTATCAGCACCTGAAAGAGCAGTTGAAAAGCCCAAAGCCGTTGCCGAATGGGAAAAAAAGAATGCCGGGAAGAAAAAGGTAAAAGTAAGAGACGGGCGTACAGGGTACTGACGGAATCGTTTTATTCCTATTTTTGTTGCAATTATTACTTCATGCGCAGTATAATCATCTTTGCTTTAGCCACTTTTATCATATCAACAGGTTGTGCAGGAAATGAGGATTACGAAAAACCCGACGACCCGCTGGAAGCCGGAAGAGAATTTATCCGGTTTGCCCTTGACGGTGACATGCGCAGGGCCAAAATATTTATCCTGCCGGATGCCGCGAATGAAAGATTGTTTGAAAATATTGAGAAAAAATACGCTGCAGAAAGCCAGGAAGAGAAGGACAATTATAAAGACGCCAGTATCATCATTAATAAATTCCAGCCGCTTAATGATTCTGTTGCCATCATTAATTATTCCAATTCCTTCAAAAGAGAGGACAGTGAAGTTAAACTGATCAGGAGGAACGGCGAGTGGTGGGTTGACTTCAAGTATACTTTTACAGGAGATACGACAACCGAATAAAACATACTTAATGCAAACAGTACTTCATCCCTGGCACGGGGTACCTCCCGGCGAAAGTTCACCACGAATTGTAAATGCTGTAATAGAAATACCCCAGGGATCCCGGCAGAAATACGAAATAGATAAGCCGAGCGGATTGCTTAAGTTAGACAGGGTCATCTATTCTTCTTTTTATTACCCGGTGAACTATGGTTTTATTCCACAAACCTACGGCGACGATAAAGACCCTCTTGATATACTGGTGATCTCCAGTTTGAGTATACAACCCTTATGTCTTGTTCAGGCCAAAGTAATTGGCGTAATGCAAATGATTGACGGAGGCGATGCAGACGATAAAATTATTGCCGTTGCGAACAACGACCCGGGTGTGAACTATATCAATAATATAGAAGAGATGCCCAAACATTTTTTTAGTGAATTGCGGCAATTTTTTGAAGAATATAAAAAACTGGAAAACAAAACAGTAAGCGTTAATGAATTCCAGGATAAAGCAATGGCACTTAAAATAATAGAAGAAGCAATTCTTTTTTATAAAGAAAATTTTGGGGAGAAAGAATAAGTTATATGAGGATAAACACACGGCTTTAGAACAACTTTCTCCATTTGGCCCCGGACGTATGGAATTATCAGCAATCGGCATCTAAGCTTATATAACCAATTCATTTTGCAGGTGTGGCATCTTCACAATATGACCATATAACAGATACCGGGCTACTGGAAAATTATTATGCCGATGGCAATAATAAATGGCTGGGCATACTGATGCAGCGCTATACCTTACTGTTGTATGGTGTGTGCATGAAATATTTAAAGCATGAGGAGGAAGCCAAAGATGCAGTACAGCAAATTTTTTTAAAGGTCATTTCGGAACTGCAAAAATACCGCGTTACCTATTTCAAAAGCTGGCTGTATATGGTAGCCCGCAATTATTGTCTCATGCAACTGAGGGATAAAGAAAAAATCCCTTTGCCTGTTACGGAAAAAATGCTGGGTTCAGAACCGGATGAAAACAGCAATCTGGCTGTGCACCGGCAAAAAGATGCTGCATTATCTGCCCTGGATGAGGCCCTGGAAGAGCTTAATGAGGATCAGAAACAATGCATTATGCTTTTTTACCTTCAAAAAAGATCTTACAACGAAATAGCATTAATAACAGGATATTCGCCCATGCAGATCAAAAGTCATATCCAAAACGGGAAACGCAACCTGAAGATCATCATGGGAAAGAAAATGAAAAAAAATATAGTTTAAGCAATTATAAAAATATGAACAATGACCTCTTAAACATATTATCCCATTCAAAAGAAACAGACCAGCAGAAGTTACTGGACTACCTGGAAGGTAAGCTGTCGCCGGAAGAAAAGCATGAAATAGAAAAGCTGCTGATAGATTCCGACTTCGACAGCGATGCTGCAGAAGGATTACAACAGGTGCAGGATAAGAGCAACATTCCCGCAGTGGTAAATGAACTGAACAAAATGCTGGTTAAAAAACTTTCCAAACGCAGAAAAAAACTATTGAAAAAGAAATCACCGGAACTAACGATCCCGGTAGTTGCTACCATTATTATTTTATTGCTGATATTTATGTTCTATGTTCTGCTCAGGGGACGTTTATGATTTTGCATAAGGCATCAGCGGTCAGGTGGCAACTGCTAACGATTTGAATTTTATTTGCTTTTTGTAATTTGTCTCTTGATGCTTTGCGCTTAAGTGCGGTCTGACGCTCCTTCGTTGCGTGCCGACCGCACATTCTCACCCGTTTGTTCAGTCGCCCGCCCGGATGACTCCAGTCGGACGGGGGCAGGCATTTTCATATTTTCACATTAATTCCTAACCGGCTTGCCACCCTTTAAAACACTTTGTATCCGTTCCAGGGTCTTTTTTTCACCGCAAAGGCTCAGGAACGCTTCTCTTTCAAGGTCAAGCAAATATTGCTCGCTAACCAGAGAAGGCTCACTAAGGTCGCCCCCGCACATTACGTAAGCCAGTTTTTTAGCTACCACCACATCATGATCGGTAGCATAATTGGCTCTCCACATACCATTGATGCCGGCATATAAAGCCCCAAGTGCAGAACGCCCGGCTACTCTAACATCGGTACGCTGTACAGGAGTTACATAGCCGTTATCAAATATTTCTATAACACTGCTTTTAGCGGCAGCAATCCGCCTGTTGGGGTTAAGGATCACCTCATCATGCCCCTTTCTTAAAATGCCCAGGTCAAAAGCTTCAAAAGCGCTGGTAGATACTTTTGCAGTTGCTATCGTTAAAAAGCGGTTCTTTAAAGTAATCGTATCCGGCTCATCTTCGTGCATTTCATCTGCAGCACGCAACACGAATTCTTTGGTGCCCCCGCCTCCCGGTATTAACCCCACACCCAGTTCTACCAATCCTATATAGCTTTCTGCTGCAGGTAATGCTTTGTCGCTGTGCAAGCTCAACTCGCAGGCGCCGCCTAAGGTTAATGCATGGGGCGCCACCACTACCGGCACACCCGAATACCGGGCGCGCATCATTGTATTCTGGAATGCCCGTACAGCCATATCCAGTTCTTCGTACTCCTGCTCCACTGCAAACATAAAGATCATGCCTACATTGGCACCGGCAGAAAAATTCTGACCATCGTTAGCTATTACAACGCCTTTGTATTTTTCTTCGGCCAATGCAATTGCCTTTTGAATACCTTCAAGCACCTCCCCCCCTATTGTTCCCATTTTGGTATTCCATTCCAGCCCAAGCACATCATCACCCAAATGATATACATTAGCCGCACTGTTTTTCCAAACCGTTTGACCTGCAAAATTTTTCATTACCAGAAAAGCCTCTTCTGTTCCTGCAGCCACAGTAGGAACATAAGTGCCGCCGCCAGGCGAATAACATAAGGTAAGGCCTTTCTCAACTTTATAAAAAGCAGTGTTGCCTTTTGCAAGCATATCATCAACCCAGGATGCAACAGTATAGCCTGCATCTTTCATCGCTTTAAGCGTTTTTTCCACACCCAGTGCGTCCCAGGTTTCAAATGCACCGATCTCCCAGCCAAAGCCGGCTTTCATGGCGTCATCAATGCGGTATACTTCATCAGAAATTTCGGGTATCCGGTGAGAGATATAAGAAAACAAGCTGTAATGAAACTGCCTGTAAAATTCCCCCGCCTTATCCTGCCCGGCCACCAGCGCTTTTATACGCAGCTTCAGATCATCTATTCCCTTAGCTGTTTCTATTGTTGCGAATTTTGGCTTTTTACGGGGCTCATATTCAAGCGTGGAAAGATTGAGTACCAGGATTTCGGAACCGCCATTCTTCGATTTTATTTTTTTGAAAAAACCCTGCCCGGTCTTATCGCCCAGCCATTTGTTCTCTACAAGCTTTTCTACCCAGGCGGGAATAATAAAAGTATCTTTCGCTTCATCCTGAAGGCAGTTATCATGAACCCCCCGGGCAACTTTAACCAGGGTATCTATGCCCACAACATCAGCCGTACGAAAAGTTGCCGATTTGGGGCGGCCAAAAACCGGACCTGTAAGCGCCTCCACCTCATCAATGCTTAAACCTAATTTTTCAACCAGTTTAAATATGGATGCCATGCTGTATACCCCGATCCTGTTGGCAATAAAAGCAGGAGTGTCTTTACACAATACGGTAGTTTTGCCCAGGAACAGGTCGCCATATTCCATTAAAAAATCTACTACCTCCCTGTCGGTATAAGCAGTAGGGATAATTTCCAATAACCGCAGGTAACGGGGCGGGTTAAAGAAATGCGTACCGCAAAAATGCTTCTTAAAATCTTCGCTCCTGCCCTCTGCCATAAGGTGTATGGGGATGCCGGAAGTATTGGATGTGATGAGCGTGCCGGGTTTGCGGAACTTCTCTACCTCTGCAAACACGCTTTGCTTGATATCCAGCCTTTCCACTACCACCTCAATGATCCACTCGCAGGTGGCGATATCCTTCATGTTATCCGTAAAGTTCCCCGTTTTGATCTTCTTCACAACCTCTTTTGTATATACCGGGGAGGGGTTGGACTTTATGGCTGCTGCCAGCGCATCATTAACGATACGGTTTTTTACGGCCGGATGATCGGCCGTTAACCCCTTTGCTTTTTCGGCATCCGTTAACTCTTTCGGAGCAATATCCAACAGCAAAACCGGAACGCCCGTTCCTGCAAAATGACATGCAATACGGGAACCCATTACACCCGAACCCAGCACCGCAACTTTTTTTATGATCCGTTTCATACAACTATCCTTTGCGTTTATAAGATATATTAAATTAGTTAGTTAAACAACTAATTGACACCGAAGATAATGTAAAATTGATTGGGAAGAACAGCGTTGGGGATTTAAAACTAATGTTAATTTCGGGCATGTCAAGAGCAGATGCCATACAGATATTTCTTGCCGGAGTAGAAGCAGTAAAACCTGCACATTTTATTCCACAGCATATTCAATTGCGGGGAAACAGGATAAAAATAGCGGACCAAAGCTTCGCGTTGACCGACATTAATAACCTCTATGTGGCTGCAGTGGGAAAAGCTGCGGCTGCAATGGCTTTGGAAACAGAGAAAATTTTAGGCTCCTGCATAGCCGGAGGAATTGTGACTACCAAATACGATCATGCGCTTGAGCTGGCTTATAGCCGCACCATTGAAGCCGGGCATCCGGTACCCGATGATAACAGCTTGCTGGCGGGGAAAGCAGTAGCAGAATTATTTAAAAAAGCCGGGGAAAAAGATACAATTCTTTTACTGGTGAGCGGAGGAGCCTCCGCTTTGCTGGCTGATGCTCCTTCCGGTTGCAGCCTGGAAGATCTGCAGCAAACAGGACAGTTGCTTCTTGATTGCGGGGCAGCCATTGATGAAATAAATACGGTAAGAAAACATCTGTCGCTTATAAAAGGAGGGCAACTGATGCAATACACCCGGGCAAAAATAATCGCACTTCTGTTAAGCGATGTTCCGGGTGATGACCTCTCCGTAATTGCCAGCGGGCTAACAGTACCCGACTCAACAACATTTAAGGATGCATGGAGGATCATAGAGAAATACCAGCTTTCGGAAAAGCTTCCGGCAAGTACCCGGAACTGGCTGAAAAGGGGGGTTGAGGAAGCGATACCGGATACGCCAAAACCCGGAAATCCTGCATTTAACAAAGTGTATAATACACTGGTAGCTACGAATCAGACAGCGCTGGATGCCGCTGAGCAAAAAGCAAAAAAGCTGGGTTATGCCACAACCATTCTTTCGCCTGTGCTAACCGGTGAGGCCGAAATGCAGGCCCGGGCTTTTATCAACCGGCTTAAAAATGAAAACAACAGCTCCCCCGCCTGCCTTTTATGGGGTGGTGAAACAACAGTTACCATACAGGGAACGGGTAAAGGCGGACGCAACCAGCAATTTGCTTTGGCTGCACTATGCGCCCTGAAGGATGAGGAATGGCTGAAGAACCATAATATTGCTATTCTTTCGGGAGGTACAGACGGAACGGATGGTCCCACAAAAGCAGCGGGGGCAGTGATTGATTCAGACACTTTTATCAAATTGAATGAGCTTTCCATTGATCCGGAAGCTTATCTTCATAACAATGATGCATTTCATTTTTTTGAAAAAGCAGGGGGACTCATCATAACAGGACCTACACAAACCAATGTAATGGACATAGTGGTGGGAGTGATCAATAACCCATAAAAAAGCAAAAATTATTATCTCTGTCTACTAAATTATAGTTTGCAGCGTTTTTATACCATGGCAACCGAACATCAGGAAATATTAGCAGGCTGGGGCAATTATCCAAAAGCCAGTTCATACGTAACTGTTCCTGCGAATGAACAGGAACTAAAGAAAAATATAGCGCAGGAAACCGTTATTGCAAGAGGCTTGGGCAGAAGTTATGGCGACCAGTCCATCCATACCCGTAAAAAAGTGTGTGTTTGCACCAGGATGCATCATTTTCTTTCGTGGGACGAAGAGAGGGGTATCCTTGAATGTGAGGCCGGCACAAGCCTTGATGAAATTATAACCACATTTGCTCCCCGCGGGTGGATGCCCATGATCTGCCCCGGAACCAAGTTCGTAACCATAGGCGGATCCATAGCCAACGATATACACGGCAAAGCGCATCATGCAGACGGCTCCTTCATAAACTGCGTGATCTCCTTTACCATTTTACTGGCCAACGGAAATATAGTCACTGCTTCAAGAGAAGAGCATCCCGACCTGTTCATAGCCAATTTTGGCGGACTCGGCTTACTCGGCATTATACTAACGGCTAAGATCAGGCTCAGAAAAACGGAGACCACTTATTTCAAACAGCAATCCATAAAGGTCAATTCCCTGGAAGAAATGCTGAATGCGCTGGAACAATATAAAGACTACAATTACTCCGTTGCCTGGATTGACCCGCTCGCTGCAGGAAAAAAATCAGGCAGCGGTGTGTTAACAGTGGGCAACGCTGCCACACTGGAGGAACTGCCGGAAGCATTAAAAAAGGAGCCTTTAAAAATCCATGCTCCATCCAAACTGAACGTTCCTTTTTTCTTACCTGGCTTTGCATTGAATAATATTACAGTACGGTTGCTGAACCAACTGATCGGCTTCATACAAAATTCCCCAAAACCATATGTACATTATGAAAAATTTTTCTTCCCGCTGGATATGATCAATAACTGGAACAGGGGCTATGGCAAAAGGGGCTTTATTCAATACCAGTTCGTGATCCCCGAACAAAACGGACTGAGTAATCTCAGGCATATCATGGAAATGATCGCTTCCAGCGGTTGCACCCCATTTCTGAACGTCTTTAAAAAAATGGGGACGGGACAGGGTATCTTATCCTTCCCTTTTCAGGGCTATACACTGGCAATTGATTTTCCGGTTACCAAAAACCTGAAAGCGTTTACCAAACAGTTAGACCAGGCTGTATTACAGGCGGGGGGAAGAATATACCTGGGTAAAGATGCCATGCTCGACAAGTTAACCTTCAGGCTTATGTACCCGCAGTACGAAGAATGGCTAACCATTAAAAGAAAATACGATCCTGCAAATGTATTTGCGTCTGATCTTTCCGCACGGCTGGGACTGGAAGCTTAAGAAGGAATAAAGCATTTTTTAATTGTGCAGATACCTGTGCGAAACCGGGTAAACCACTTTTTCTGACGCAGTTAGCAGCATTAATCCTATGATGCCAAGAATAAAAAGAAAAGAAACTTCGAGATAGGCCTGGATTATGGTGCTGTTAATGATAGACTTTGATTCGTTCTGAAGCCTCATCCCTTCACTGGTTTGGGTTGCGTTTAACTGCATCAAGGAATGAAGCGCCTTATCAAAACTGGAATGCAGGTTGTTCATATGTGTATGTTCAGCGGATGAACCATACAGGGCTTCGGCTTCATTATAATCCCGCAGGTGTTGCCTGAAACCTGTCCATTGCTGCTTCTCCTCTTCCGTAAGATAAGTAGCCTCATATGCATCTATAATACGCGACATCTCGGCATTGTGCTGATCCAGCCGGGCTGATGCAGATTTTGCGGGCATGGTTTGCAGCAACAATTGTTTTTGATAAAGAAGACCGTTCATCTGAAAAATATAACCGGCAGGTATAAGCCGGTCCTGATAAATAGAAGATATGTTTTTTGTAAGATCATCATATTGCCGCCTGCTTACAAAATTATTGATCAATGCCAGCACCAGAATAGCAAATAACACCATGACAATCGTTCGTTTTTCTACCGGCCATTTCATAGAAGAGTATTAAAAGTAAAAAATCAGGTATTCAATGTCTTCAATTTACATATAAATCCGGTTCAGAAGTCGCTTGCGGGCGCATTTCAAACTGTTTCACCGCTTTGCTTCATGTGGGCGGTGGAATAACGCCCACGGCAGGCCGCCCCGGCTGGCATCTTCACGATGGCCGTTAACTTAAGTTTTTTAGAGGATTAAGCTGCAGGCTCATCCTTTACGGCAAGTGGAGACACGTGCCGGGGCAATTGCCCGGGGCTGTCTCAAAAGTTATGTTTTGCCACTAAGACCCGCCTTTTGAGACAGCCTTATCCCTATTCCCGATTATTGTTCTTTCTGCAGTAAAATAAATCTTTCAACCTGCTTACAGGCAGCTTCAAAACGCTTTTTTAACTTTTCTGTATCGCATTGGAATGCTGTATTGGAAGATCTGTCAGTAAAATAGGCCATAACCTGGTCTTCATACTCGTGGAAAGAAGAAGAGAATAAATGATGCCGGGTATAAACAATGTTCGAAGGCGTCGCTTGCAACGCTTCAGGGTTGTTTGCAAAACTCATCGTTATGGGATTTAGGGTCAGTAAATCTACTAAAAAAATCTATTCCGATACCTTTTTTTTGTTTACACTTTGAGAAGCTTTTTTTAACAAAGTGCTCATACCCCCCCTGATATCGGTTTATGAGCGCATCCGTCTTAACGGAGCGTAAAACTTTCATCATTGCTGCACAGTGTGAGCAGATGCAGCAAAAAAAACCGTTCCTGTTAAGAACGGTTAAATTAATGCCAATATAGCCAGGAGCACCCATCACGTATCAGATGAGGCGCAATTGGCCTGCACTAATATTCATCTTCATTAAAAAAGAAATCTTCCTGTGAAGGATAATCCGGCCATATATCATCAATACCTTCATATATCTCGCCTTCATCTTCCAGTTCCTGCAGGTTTTCAATTACTTCTATAGGCGCACCACTACGGATAGTATAATCAATCAGTTCATCTTTGGTAGCGGGCCACGGGGCGTCTTCAAGATAGGATGCAAGTTCAAGTGTCCAGAACATTTATTACTTTTTTTAAACGATGATCAGATTTTGCTTTCAGTGTCGTTTCTCCCTCTTTTAAAGGTTTGACGACCAAATTTTCCGCAAAAGTAAAGTTTAGCACGTAATTTCCAAATTCACTTATCCGGATCAGCAAAATTGAACGATCCCTGAGGGCAATTATTGCGGTTGCTTTTGTTAAGTGTTGGGGTAATGATTAATTTTCAGTTTTTAAATAAGCCGTTATACATGTTATCTGTAAAAAATATAATAAAATCCTATGGCAGCCTTCAGGTGCTGAAAGGTGTAAGCCTTAACATACAACGCGGGGAGATCGTGAGCATTGCCGGCTCCTCCGGCGCAGGGAAAAGTACTTTATTGCACATTATTGGCACTCTCGACCGGGCAGATAGCGGGGAGATCAGTTTGCACGATCAGCGGCTGGATCTGCTCAATGGCAAAAAACTGGCGGCTTTCCGGAACCGGCATATGGGGTTTGTGTTCCAGTTTCATCATCTGCTGCCCGAATTCAGCGCTTTCGAAAACGTATGTATACCAGGATGGCTTTCCAACAAAAAGAAAAAAGAAACAGAAGCCAGGGCTAAGGCTTTATTGGAAACCCTGGGCTTGAAAGACAGGATAGAACACAAGCCCTCAGCACTTTCGGGGGGCGAGCAACAACGCGTTGCTGTGGCCCGGGCTCTTATAAATAAGCCCGATATTGTATTTGCCGACGAGCCTACAGGCAATCTTGATTCGAAAAATGCAAGGGAACTGCACCGCTTGTTTGTCCAGCTGCGGGATGCGCACCGGCAAACATTCCTCATTGTAACACATAATGAGGAGCTTGCTAAAATGAGCGACCGGGTTTTGCATATGAAAGATGGAAAGATCGTAGACAATTAAAGCAGGCAGACCCGATGATAAGCAGTGTAAATGCCAGTTCATGTGCCAAATACTATTCCCCCCGTAATCTTATTTTTATTACTTTCACTATGCTATTGCTCCTGATAATTTCATAATCCTGCTCTGCGAAAATATATACTCCAATATTATTGTTCTGATTAAAATCCTCTTATCCGGCATCTGCAATATCATTCACCCCAGGGAAAATGAACTCCACAGAAAGATACAGTTTCCGGATAAATGCCACTTTATTTTTTCATTAATAAACTTTTATCTATGCCCATTTTTCAATCAAAAAGCGGATCCCTCTTTAACCAGGCAGCATGGGAACAAAACCTGCCGGATGGAAATGAATCCAAATCATTTTTAGAAAGCGTTGACGAAGCATCCAACCAATTCATCCTCTTACAATTGTCTGATGGCGATAAAAGGGTGCTCAATACGACCGAAGTGGTACCCAAATTGCAGGGAACAGAAAAGCCCGACATCAATATGCTGCTCGACTTTGAGAGCTTTAAAATCGGCTCCGATGAAAATATTGACCCCAAAACAAAAGCTACTCTGCAATTGAAAGTAGGCCAGGAGCATAAAATTACCGGGCTGGAAAAACTTTTTTATTGCATCAACGGCGGGCTGGACCTCTATAATGAAATCAAAAGAAAAAAAGCAGAGCCAAAGGATTTTAAACAAAGTACAGAAGCGGCTTTAGGAAATAAGCCCATTTCTTTACCGGGCGGCATAGGGCAAATTTCGCTGAACGTGGTTAAACACGATGAACCCAAATGGTGGCAGAAAATATTTTCTTTTGCAAAATCCGACTCTGCAAAAAACCTGATGTCCTTAATCGGATTCGGCGGTATTACGGAAGTAGCCGTTAACTCCATTGCAGGCATGCTGGATAATCTTTTCGATAAGGAGCCTGAAATCCTTTTTCAAAGCCAGGCAGTAAAGTTAAGCTTTACCCAGGCAGGAAAGGAAGAACTGGGCGGCAACCTGTCAACCGTTAAGGTGAGCTGCCTGAACCCGGGATTATGGGTTATGGCCCGTAAAACGGATTACGACACGATCCTTAGCACCAACCCCGTTTATTATTCCGGGTTTGGCGTACTGGCGCCCGAAGGCATGAGCGAGATTGATGCCCTAAAAGACAGCGGCAATAACCCGTTCTCAAAAATCACTTATGCTATTATAAAGGCGAAGATCAAAGAAACAGATCTGAAAGAAAATGTTTTTTAAAAGGTGATCGCGTTTCTAATGGACTGTATCCACATGCCTTCATTGGCCTGGTAGGTGCCGGGCTTGCCGTGCAGCCTGGGCATTTCCCCGCTTCCGGCATGATGCAGCCCTATCAGCTCCCATTGCTGGTTAAACACCGGGCTGCCGGAACTACCACCCGTTGTTGGCGTACGGTAATGTATCCGGGGGTCTTCATGATCCAGC
>NZ_DAOMOZ010000057.1:6622-22246 GCF_035444585.1 Agriterribacter sp. | reverse complement strand
CCCGCGACCTCCGCCGTGACAGGGCGGCATTCTAACCAACTGAACTACCGATCCTCAAACTTTGGTATTGCTACCTCATTTTTGGGGACGGCAAAGATATGATTTTTGCCTTCTTCCCAAAAAGTTTTTTAAAAATGACCCAAACCGGCAATGACCTGAAAAAGTTACCTGTTTACTGAACTAATATCATTTTTATTCTATTTGCCTGCTTTCTGCAGGTACGACAGCAGGTCAATGGTTTCCTTATCCGTTAATGTGTGCAATAATCCCTGGGGCATCATGGAAACGGGGGTAACTTCTTTAGACTGGATAGAAGATTTATTGATCACCACATCATTCTGTCCTACCACACGCATGGTTACCTGGCGCTCATTTTCTCCCACCAGGTTCCCTGAATAGGTTCTCCCGTCGCGGGTGGTGATCACTACCATCTTATAAGCGTCCTGGATCTCTTCGCTGGGATTTAGTATGTTGAAGAGGAGATAATCAATATCAGACCGGTTTGAACCCGTAAGATCGGGACCTATTTTACCACCCTGTCCGTACATTGTATGGCAGCTCCCGCAGGTTCTCATAAACAATTTGCTGCCATTATTCAAATCGGCGTTTTTTGCCGGCCGACTGCTTAAAAGGTTTTTATATTTCGCATATTCTTTATCGTCTCTGGGCTTGTCATCAATAGGCCCCCACACTTCCACAAAGCCACTTCCCACCACCCTGCGCAACTGCCTCGCTTCATTGGCAGATACATCTCTTTTGGGCACTGTATTTTCTTTAAGCGCCTGGGTAAGTATCCATCCGTATACCGGACGGGAAGAAAGTGTTTGAATAGTGGAAGCTTTTTCCGCCTCGTTGAAATTTTTATATTTTTTGATCAGCAGGGACCCGAGGCTCTTCTCATCAAAGGCTGCAATGGATCTTATAACGTCCGTGCGCAATGCTGATTCTTCCAGCAATCCGGGCAATTCGGGTAACAGTTCTTTTCGTTGCTGGGCGGTAAGCGCCTGTAATGCTTTTTTTCTCGGTTCAATCCCGGCATTTTTATTTTTGAGTGTTGCCAATGATCGCTGCGCCGCTTCCGTGTCACCGAAAAGCCCGGCAATTTCAGTCGCCAGTTGTGTGGTATGGTCATTTCGCTTTTTTAACGCCGCATATACCTCCTGCCATGCAGCCGGTGGTTTCAGGTCCGTGCGGCCCTCCATTCCGTTCAGCATTCCTTCCAGCAAGCTGCCAAGGGTTTTGGGTTGGGTTGCTATTGTTTTAACGAGGTCATTCATTGCTCCGCCATCTACGGCACGACGTGCAGTATACCGTGCGATCATCGGAATAGCTGACCCGGATGCAACCTGTAATGCCCGTGCCGGTTCATCTTCAGCCAATGGTTCAAATCCGTACCAGATCATTTTCGGAAGATTGTGATCACTGATATCTTCCGGATGCTTTACCAGTTCGGCTGCTATTTTCCAGCTTATGTTTTTTGAAAGCCGCTGCATGGCCGAGGCCAGGTAAAGCCTCACAACAGAGGAATGGTCTCCTGCAGCCATTGCAATAAATTGATCGGCAGCTTCAGCAGCAGGGGAGCGATCTTCGCATAACAGTTGTATTGCCCAGGCGCGGATATATTCATCTTTGTCTGCAAGCGCCTTTAAGAGCATACCGGAGTTTAGTCCTTTTGTTACATGCAGGGCCCACATGGCTTTCAAGCGCAGGTCGGTATCCGGGTTTAGCTGGTAGATCTCGCGCAGCAGGCTGTATGCTGCTGCATCCAGTTTTCCCTCAGCAGCCCTGCCTTGCAGTATAACCCTTGCGCGGCGGGCATGCCAGTCGCTCTTACTGATTTGAAGCGCTGCCAGTTCCTTATCGCTCATTTTGGTAAGATCCGAATACCTGCCCGGCCAGTTCACTGCTCCCGATCGCTCGGGAACGATCCTGAATATGCGGCCTGTTTCACTGTTCAACACCTGTTGTCCGCATATATCAGCGTCATGCCAGTCAAGAACATACAGGCCTCCGTCGGGACCAACTTCCATGCTGAAGCCAACCCATTGTGCATTGTTAGCCATCATAAAATCATCGCCATGACTTGCCACGAAACCCGAACCCTGCCGTTCCAGTATGTCGGAAAGAACAGCATGTTCGTGAATATTGGCCATAAAGATCCTTCCCTTTTGGGATGCCGGGAATGCATCGGATTGATAAATGCGTGCGCCGCCGTGGGCAGACCTGTGGCTGTGGTTGGTTATTGTTTTGATATCGTCATATACATAAGGGTTAAAATGCTGCCCGCCCTGGCGGTGGTAAATGCCGCCGGGAATTACATGCCACATGTGCGGGATCACGCAGGCGCTGATGAACAACTGTCCTTTGGCGTCATAATCAATTCCCCAGGGATTACTGAATCCATGGGCAACTACCTCAAATTTATCTTTGGTTGGATGATAGCGCCATACGCCTCCATTGATGTCGGCCCCTTCTCCTTCAAGGATATTTTCCGGAAAAGGATCTTTGTGTTTATACAGCCTGCCTTTTCCTTTGGGTTTTCTTACTTTGGATGGCGTGGCAAATCCCTGGCAGCCATATAACCAACCGTCAGGTCCCCAATGCAGGCTGTTAAGTGTTTCATGGCGATCGCGTATACCCCATCCCGTTAGGCGCACTTCTATGTCTTTTACATCAGCAATATCATCGTGGTTGCGGTCGGGAACAAAAAGAAGATTGGGGGGAGCGCCGATAAAAACGCCGTCAAATCCCACGGCGATGGCAGCGGGAAAAGCTATGCCTTCCATGAATACCTTCCGGGTGTCGGCTCTGCCATCGTGGTTGGTATCTTCTAAAATAAGTATCCGGCTTTCCCCTGAATTGGAAAACCCGTGTCCCCTCGATTCATAATCTTTATTTTCCGCGATCCATATTCGCCCGCGGTCGTCCCAACAAAAAGCCATAGGCTGGGTCATCAGTGGTTCTGCAGCCCAGGCATTTACCTTATAGCCTGCTTTGACCGTCATGACTTTAACAGCTTCATCAGGTGTCAGGAATTTGGCTTTGAGCCCTTCCTGCTGTGCAATTTTCCACATTTCGGCACCGGCGTAAAGAGGATTTCCGTTGCCGGAGAATGTAACCCACTGTTCATTAAGCTTCATATCATTGAGATCACCGGTGTAAACGATCAACTGATGGCGGATCACTTCCGTTTCGCCATTTTTTATATGCCAGTCTCCTTCCCTCGAACGCGCAGGCCCAATGCCCAGTTGACCATCTACGCGCCAGGGCTGGGGATAACCTTTATTTTCGGGATGATCAAATACTGCAATATGCGCAAAGTCGTCCCTTCCTTCCACCTGCATGCCCACGTCTACCCAGGTGGCACGTTGTCCTTCTGCATGCTCATTGCGTTGCCTTGCCCCATTTATTACCTCACCTTTAATGCCTTCTTTCCATGGCATTCTTATAAACAATCCACCATAATCATATTTACCGATCGTAATATCGGTTTTGGCTTCGCCTCTCCATTCAAGCGTGATCACAAATCTCCCGCTGTCATTCCGCATACTCCACTTTTGGGTTTCGGTAAGCATTGTATTGCCTTTTTCATCCAGCATGTCGTATACGGTTTGCCATTTCACCTCGCTTCCTTCTTTATCCGTTATATAGGCTGATACTTTTTTCCAGTAATCACTTCCGGGATTATGAAAAAAATCGCGGCCATTTACACGGGTGAATCCCCAGTAAATGCCTGTCTGATGTTTGTGGTGTGCCGGGCTGTATTCGGTTAGCACCCCTTTGCCATCGGGGGCAGAAAGCGGGTGAAGGTAGGGGCGAAAACCTTCTTTTGCATTTTGTACCAGGACGGGTATTTCTGAACCTTCCCTGAAAATGGAAATGGCGCCGGATTGTTCATCCTGGCTTGCAAAAAGATTACTGCTACCGGTTGCTGAACTTTCCTCACCAGGCTTTTGACCGGAACCTGCGCAGGACATAAAATGAAAAGCCACTACAGCCAGAACAATTCTCCAGTGATCTTTTTTCATACAGGGTCAATATCTTTTTTAGGTAAATGAAAGTAATATATACGCTGAAACAGGCGTCTTTCCATGGTCGCATTAAATGATATACATTGTCTTCCGGTCTTTACTCCCCCAGGATCAGCCCGGCATTTTACTGCTGTTAAGATACACAACTTCTTTATTCGGCAGACTGATTGAAATTTTTAACTTTACTTCGTGTACAAAATGGCGGCATTATATGACAACTAAAGAAACCTTCTCCCTGCATGGTGAAAATTTGCTTAAGAAAATAAAGGAGCTCATCGCTGAAGGCAATATCAGGAAGATCACCATTTCCGATAAGTCCGGGAAAGAGCTGCTGTCTTTCCCATTAACAATTGGAGTGGTAGGCGCTCTGCTGGCGCCCGTGTTTGCGGCTATAGGCGCATTGGCTGCCCTGATCGGGGAATGTTCCATTACAGTGGAGAGAGAAGAAAAATCCAAAGAAGAGAACGGGCCTGATACCAAGGCTTAGGTTCTGATTTTTTATCAGGATCAGCGCGTGTGGCTTCCAGCTTTTTACGGGCTTCCGCACTTTTCTTTTTGCTTCCTTTTGCCTTTTTTATTGCTTATGGGGTAATGTCTATCCCTTCGGGTATGCTGCTTGAAAAGTATAGCGAGAAGAAGATGATGACGGCGGCGTTTTCGGTTGCATTTTTCGGATCGCTGATCCTTGCGCTTTCGCCCAATTATCTCAATGCAGTATTGTCATTGTTTTTGATCGGCTGTGGTATGGCCATATTGCAGGTGGTCATCAATCCGGTGCTCCGCACTGCAGGCGGGAAGGAGAATTATACGTTCAATTCCATCCTGGCGCAACTGATCTTCGGACTTGCGTCATTTGTAAGCCCGTTGGTATACTCCGGCATGGTATCTGAACTCCGGGGGCAGGAAGCGGCAGCCGGGTTAATGGGACTGCAACAGCAGTATACCCGGCGCTGCGGGGCTTTACCATAATGCACTATAGCGCAACAGTATTATTGCCTTTCTTTAGCTGCACCTGCCATACTTTGTCTCCATACCGGACGCTGTGCACTCCTGCCTTGCCGGCAGTAATGATAAGCTGTGTTAGCCTGCCCGATCGCCAGCTCATGGCTATGGTATAGCCACCCCTTGCGCGCAGCCCCTTTATCTTTCCGTTTGGCCAGGAGGAGGGAAGTGCCGGTAATATATGTATCTCATCGTTTTGCGATTGCACCAACATTTCGGCAATGCCTGCCGCGCCGCCAAAATTACCATCAATCTGGAAGGGGGGATGTGTGCTCAAAAGGCTGGGAAGCGTGCTTTTTTGCAGCAGCGATTGCACCTGTTCGCCGCATTGCTCACCATCCTGCAGGCGGGCGTAAAAATTGATGATCCAGGCCTTGCTCCATCCCGTATGTCCGCCACCGTTAGCCAGGCGACGTTCAATTGTTTTTTTGGCGGCAGCATAGAGGTCGGGTGTTTGCGGTGATATAATGTTCAGCGGGTATAGTCCGAGCAAATGCGACATGTGGCGGTGGCCGGGCTCCACTTCTTCAAAATCTTCTATCCATTCCTGTATAGTGCCGTTGGCGCCGATTTTAATGGGAGGCAGCTTTTGGCGGGCGGCTTTTACCTTACTCACCATGTCGGCGTCAACATTGAGCAGGGTGGCGGCATTGATAAAATTATTGAACAGCCCGTGAATGATCTCTATATCTATGGTGCTGGCATAGCACAATTGCGAGCTTTCTTTACGGTTGGTGCCGGGAATGAAAAAAGCGTTTTCGGGCGAGTGGGAAGGGTTGGTAACGAGGTATCCCTGCGGAGAACGGATCAGGAAATCCAGCACAAATGCTACAGAACCTTTTATAACGGGGTAAGCTGTATTGCGCAGATAACCGGTATCGCCGGTGAATTCGTAGTGGCGGTACAGCGGAAATGTCATCCATGGGCCGGCCATGGGCGATACGCCCCAAACGCCGTCTGCCACACCGGTTCTGCCAAATGCATCCGTTAAATGATGCAGCGTCCAGCCCCCGGCGTTATACATCTCTTTGGCGGTAGCTCCACCGGGAATGGTAAGTTTTTCCACAAAATGCGCAAGGGGTAAAGTGGTTTCAGAAAGGTTACCGGTTTCGGCAGGCCAATAATTCATTTGCAGGTTGATATTGGTGTGAAAATCGGCATTCCAGGGCGCATTATACGATTCATTCCAGATACGCTGTAAGTTCGCGGGCAGTTTTCCGGGCCTGCGCGCCATGATCCGTTGCCCCCGATTTTACACGTTCCAGGCGCTCGTTGGTAGGAATTTCCATTAGTGCATCTTTATCTTCGCCAAGCGTAAAGCTTACGCGGTCAAAAAATAACCGGTGATCTCTTACATGCATTTGCTTCAGAACAGCCGGAGAAAAACCGGCAGCGTTGTTCAGCTTTGTTTTGCAGATGCCTAACGGATCAATGGACGCATCAAAATTTAATTTATCAAAATTGTAGTCGGTAGCGCCCGTTACCAGCAGTACAATATTCCTGGCCGACTTTACCCGGTAGCCTGCCGATGAGTCGGTTATCAGTGAGCTTACTTTTCCATCTGTATGGATCATTTTCATAGCGCCTGAAAAGCGCATATGCTTTCCTCCCGGACCTGCCAGGGTATCTTCGGTATCTTCAATTTGCCCGTTGAACCAGGCCATGTTTTCGTTGCTTTTATATTCATGCGTATCCTGCTCACGCGAAAGGAAAAATTCCGTATCAAAAGGACGTGTAGCCCTAATGCTTACTACGATAACATCCCGAGGGGCAGAAGCATATACTTCCTGTATTATTTTATTGCCGTCTATGGTATATTCCGTTGCCGCTATGCCTGTATTGAGCGTTAAGGATCTTTTATACTGCTGCGCTTTCCCTTTCCATGCATAGTTGATAAAAAGGTTGCCCAGAGGTTGGTAAGAACGCACTCTTGGCGGTGTGCCCACAAGGTACCGGGTTGAAAGATCGAGTGCATCTTTGTATGCTCCTTTAAACAGGGCAGCCTGTATTTGTGGCAAATGTGCGGATGCCTGCGGATTGTTGTTGTTGATCTTACTTCCGGCCCACACGCTTTCTTCATTCAGTTGAATGCGCTCATGATCGTATTTGCCAAATACCATGGCTCCCAGGCGGCCGTTGCCAACGGGTAAAGCATCTGTCCATTGTTTTGCAGGATTGCTGTACCACAATTGCAGATCCTGCTGGGCTATACCGGGGATCTGAGAGAAAAGCGTTATAAAAATCAATAATTTTTTGAATAATATGCACATGATTTTAAAGGCGGGAATTATTCCTGTTTGTAAATATTTTGAGGAACAATATAATGAAATAATCTATTGATTAAGAAATGGAATTAGTACAGCACTCAATAGTGTTGGAAGTGCTACAAAAACGCCAGGCACGATAAATGGGTTCTGCGCCTGGTTACTGTAAAATGGCGGGATAATGTACTAACGTTGCGTGGATTTCAGGAACAGGATAATATTGGGCGGATCAAAGTTTTAGCAGTTGGATCAGCTCACTTTTTTTCTCAGCTCCCAGTCTGCCATGGTAGCTGCCGGTAATAGTGGTGCTGCCTGCATCTCTTATACCGCGGGAAGCAATGCACAAATGTTCGGCTTCAATAATAACGGCCACATCTTCTGTATGGAGCTTGGTCTTTAAAAAATCGGCGATGTCTGTAGTCAGACGTTCCTGTACCTGCGGACGCCTGGAAAAATAATTGACTACCCTGTTGAGTTTAGATAAGCCTGCTATTTTACCATTGGCAATATAAGCCACATGCGCCTTACCAATGATCGGTACAAAATGATGTTCACAATAAGAATAGACAGGGATATTTTTTTCCAGTATGATCTCATTGTAGCTGTATTTTTTTTCAAAAAGGGTAACCTGTGGTTCATTTGCGGGGTCTAGTCCGCTGAATATTTCTTTTACATACATTTTGGCCACCCTGCCGGGTGTTTCTCTCAAACTGTCGTCGTCCATATCAAGTCCCAGCAAGCGCATGATCTTTTCAAAGTGGTGTGCAATAAGTTTTATTTTACCGTTTGCAGACAGATTTTGCGTTGGAATAACCTGCTCAAGTATATCTTCCATTTCCATTATTTATATTTTTGATTTTTGATGGCGGTGAGTTGCGACAATGTATAGGCGCCAACGGCCATTACCAGGTCGCGAACGGCTACGTCAAAATACTGCCCGCTGACAATGAGTTGTAATGCAATGAAAATCAGCCAGATCATTACAATGTAAGCCCCCCTGAGCGGGTTAACCAGTACGATGATCCCTGCAATGATCTCTATAATTCCCACTATTTTCATAAACAACATTGGATCTACCGGTAGTATGCTGGCATTGCGGCCCAGGTAATCGGACCAGTTTGCAAGCAGATTGGTAAATTTGTCTGACCCGGCAACCACGGGAACGATGCCATACGTAATTTTTAATATATTTTGTAATTGATTGATCGTTGACATAAAAATGTTTTTGTATACGATTAGATTCATAAGCAGCGAAAGCGTTACAAAAATATTTTTGAAAAAAATTGTAACCTTTTATTGTTTGCGTAATCCAATGAGCAAATGAATGATCAAGCCACTTTGCAGCCAGCCGAGCTTTCCGATACGGAACTGATAGACAGGATACTTGCCGGAGAGAAACAATTTTTTGAATGGATCATGCGGCGTTATAACCAGCGCCTTTTCCGTGTCGGAATATCTATACTGGGCAGTGATGCGGAAGTGGAAGACGCTATGCAGAACGCATATATAAAAGCGTATCAGCATTTAAATAAGTTTGAGCAAAGGGCCTCATTGAGCACCTGGCTTGTAAAAATATTAATGAATGAATGCCTGGCACAGAGAAATAAAAAAGCACGTTTAAAGCTTACAAATATTGAATATCACCCTGAAAATATGGGCAGTATGAAAACTCCCTCTAATATTTTGATGAATAAAGAGCTGGGGATTATGCTGGAAGCGGCAATTGCAGAGCTTCCGGAAAAATACCGCCTTGTGTTTATGCTGAGGGAGATCGAAGAACTGTCTGTAAAGGAAACCGGGGATATACTTGGTATTGAAGAGCCAAATGTAAAGGTGCGCCTCAACCGTGCCAAGGCCATGCTGCGCCAAACCCTGAGCAGTGGAGTTAAAGAACATGTGTACGCTTTTCACCTTACCCGCTGCGACCGCCTGGTAAACCATGTGCTGAACAGCATAGCATAGCCTGTAATAATGTAAGCTGCGCCGGGAGCAGGATGTTCAGTCTATTAAATTATTCTTCACTGCAAAAAATACAAGCCCGGCGGTATTTTTAACACTGTATCTCTCCATCATCCTGTCTTTTATAGCTTCCACTGTACGGGGGCTGATCTCCATTTTTTGGGCTATTTCTGTGGCTGTAAATTCCATGCACAGCAGCCGCAGCACTTCTCTTTCCTTATCGCTTATTACCACTTCATTGGTCAATGAAGGGATGGATTTGGTGCGGGCATGCGATTTTTTCAGCAATACTTTATTCACGAAATTGTTAAGGTAGTAGCCCCGGGCCATTACTTCCACAATGGCTTTTTTAATTTCGGCAGGATCGGCACTTTTAAGCAGGTAACCGTTGGCGCCATTTTCCATAAGGTGAGATACAAATCTTTCATCTTCATACATGGTAAGCACAATAACACGAAGATCGGGATACTGCCTGCTTATTGTTTTTGTTGCTTCTATACCGTCTTTAACCGGCATACGCAGATCCATGAGCACAACATCCGGCTCCGCTACCGGCAAACCCGTGAGCAGTTCCTCGCCATTTTCGGCCTCCAGTACAAATTTAATATTGGTATATTGCCGTAAAGAAAGGATAACGCCTTTTCGGAATATTTTGTGATCGTCTGCAATGGCAACTTTAATAATACTCATACTTAGCGTGGTTTTAAAGATATGGGATGAACTTATTAAGTAATCATTTCATATTCCTCCACCGGAACTTCCAGCGTAACCTTATAATAGGTTTGCGACATATCTTTCTCAAAATCAATTTTTGCCTGCAGTACCCGTGCCCTGCTTTGAATATTTTTCAGGCCGAGACCCAGGGCACTTTTGTTGAGTCTTTCTACATCGGCCTGCGTAATGCCTCTTCCGTCGTGATGCAGCCGGATGAAGAACTTGTCGGTATCATAATTTTGTGTAACATGGATAAAACTGGCATTGCTGTGTTTTAAAATATTATTAACCAGTTCCTGTATCACCCTGAACACCAGCAATTCCTGCTCCGGCCTTAACCGCTGCCGGTAATCATGAAACCTGCTGCTGGCATTCATACTGCCCGAACCGCTGATCTTTTGGAACAGATCGTTTACCGCAGATTCCAGTCCGAAGTTTTTTAAGGTGGGCGGCATCAGGCTGTGCGAAATGTTGCGGATAAGCTGTATGGTATCATCAATGATCTGTTTGGCATTGTAAATAGACTGTAGCTGGGTGCTGATATCCTGTTTCACGAGGTTTTCATTCAGATACAAACGGGCTGTTGCCAGCAAAGGCCCGGCATCATCATGCAGGTCGGCGGCTATTCTTTGCCGCTCTTCTTCCTGCCATCTGATTGACGCATTCAGCAGGATTTTCTGCTGTTCTTCTTCCATTTCTTTCAGTTGCAACTGGTACCGGATCACTCTGCGTTGGTGAAAGATAATAAAAAGTACCAACCCTATTGCAAGAGCCAGCATCCCCATAGTGCCAAAGAACAGCACACCGGAAATATTCAGCGGGTTGGATTGATTTGTTATCTGTATGAGTATCATTGGTTCATCAACGTGCGTTTAGGGACAAAATTATTTTACTTTTTTTTATTCATTGGATAGGAGGATTTAATGGTCTTGTCGGTAATAAGCATGGCTGCACTAAACAGCAAATTTTTTGCAATGTAAAGGGTAGAATGAATAAGCTTGTATTCGTTTTCAAAGTCTGGCTTATCTATATAATTCTGTGCATAAATAAACGGGAAAAAAGTACCTGCCGAATAAATGATAATTGCAACAACTACCCAGAATTCAGGCGAGGAATATAAAAAAAGTGAGGTAGGGTCTTTTACTCTTTCAAAAAGGTAGAAAATGCAATAAATAAAAAATACCATCGCGGTAATGCCTGACGGAACTGAATCAAAAGAGTTCTTTGAGAAGGTAACCAGTGAGTAAATCAGGTATGCTGCCATCAGGATCGAGATGGCAATCATTCCTTTCTTAAAAAGCCTGGATTCAATTATCCTAAAAAATAATAAAGAGAAGAGCGAGAACTCGACAATTGTTGTAATCCGTCCTATCAAAAAGGAATATTGCCACAACTGCCTGTTGGATAAAATAAAGAAATTGACGAAAACACTGTATATGGCGAGAAAAAAAACCACCCTTAACCCAATATTTTTTTTTGACTTTGCAAAAAAAATAAAGAGGATTAAGGGCAGCAGATCAGAAAGAATAGCAATATTTCGCAGTACAGTTGTTATAATGGTATGTTTTTCCAAATATAACAACTATAGGGGGAAATTAAAAACTCCATTCAAACCAGCCTTCTCCCGGCTTGGGAGGCAGGAACTTGTTGGCTACCATGCCGATCTCTTTAGACAAAGTTCCGTTGTCGTTTATAACGGTATACTCCAGGATGGCTTTACCGCGGTTATCAACCCCAACAAACACATAGGTTTGTTCGCCTTTGGCGTTAAGGGCTTTATACATGTTTATACCTATGCAATCGGGCTGGGCAAGTATCTTTTCAATGATATTACGTCCAACAAAGTGGCAACTGTTTTCACCAAATTTGTCGTAATAATCTTTTACCATTCTGGCGCCCATCTCAAATCCAATGTGTTCGCCAATGTTTTCGTGCAGGCGTTGGTTTTGCTGTACGAGTACATCATTTTTTGTCATAGTTGTAAAGTTTTGTGGTTTAAGAAAATAAGGATTGATGTATGTCAAAAATGATAGCTAACCCTCAGATTCACAAGGGTATGGAAAATGTTAATAACTAATTTTTATCCTGAAATGCAGGCGGGGACTGAATTTTGACGGGAAAACACGAGTTTGTGATCAAAAAAATAAGGTAATTTTACCTTTGAAAATTAGTATTTTTACTATATTTTTAAACGTAAAATGTCGTTTTTCAGGTAATGCAGTCTTTTACAACTCTGATGCTGAGAACAGGCGATGAGGCGATTTCCTTTGTTGCGGGAAATACAATTCGGTGTGAGATAAAAGAAAAAAAGGTGGTTTTGAAACTTAGGTTATGGATTTGAAACGGGACCCCTGCATTTTGTTGTTTAGAAAAAATGAAAGTTGATTGACATTGGATTTTGCGTTTGGTTCTTCACAGACATTGGAATGAATTATTGGACGGTTTTAGGACATTGGATCCATTTGAGGTTGCTGAATCCCGCCAATCAACTTCAAAACAAATGTAGGGCAGTCTCTTTCTTTTTACAAGAGCAGTTTTGCTCTTTTTATTCCTTTCGGTAAATACTTAATGATTGTTTGTTATACGTAGGCGGAACACGTAAAATAAATTATGCTTCCCGTATTTTAACTAAGTGCAATTACTATAGCATAATTCTTGTGATTTACGAAGTTTGCAAGTAATTTAATTCAGTATCAGGCGTTAATAAAAAGTAACTTATACCAATTTAATATCCCCATGACAGCAACCAACAATTATGAGATTAAAATAGCTATTGCAGACGACCATAAAATTTTCAGGGATGGCATTAAAATGGCGATGGGCGGTAAGAATTATCTTAAGATAATCTGGGAAGCGGAAAACGGAAAGGACCTGATGCATAAAATGAAAATTAAATTGCCCGATGTGTTGTTGATGGACATCAGGATGCCCGAAATGGATGGAGTGAACGCCATTTCACTGATCAGAAAAGAATACGAAGCTATAAAGATTATTGTGCTCACCATGTACGACGACCAGGAAATGATATCCAAAATGATGGAAATGGGAGCCAATGCTTATCTTACCAAAACCACCGATCCTGAGGAAATATACAATGCCATACTAACCTGCATGAACGACGATTTTTACTTCAATGATCTCGTGAACCAGGCTGTTCTGTTAAAGCTTCAGCATAAAAAACAGGTAAAGCAATATTATCCCAATCCCGTTAGATTCAATGAAAAAGAATTAAAAATATTGAAATTAATTTCAGAAGATAAAACAACGGAGGAAATATCAAAAGAGGTATATCTCAGCCCGCGTACCATTGAAACCGTAAGGCAAAACATGAAAACCAAGGTAGGTGCCAGAACCATTGCCGGATTGGTAATGTACGGAATGCGTAATAAGCTGATTGATTGATAATTGCAGGAACAAAGCCCGGCAAATGAAGAGAACCGTAATTTTACGGTTCATTTAATCGGGTATTTATACAATAGTAGTTTTCCTTTTTTGTTATGAAATTGCATTGTACTCAAATCTGCGCCTTTAAAAGAAAGAAGTAAAAGAAATATTTGAATGAAAATCCAGGATTCTGAAGCCAGCCTTAACGTGGTTATAGCCGATGACCATGTTTTATTCCGGGCCGGCGTAAAAACAGCACTGAGCCTTAAAAAAGATATCCGTATAATAGGTGAGGCAGATAATGGCCAGCAGTTATTGCATTTACTCAAACATCTTCAGCCCGATGTTATTTTGCTCGATATCCAGATGCCTGTAATGGATGGGATTACTGCGCTTCCGGAAATAAAAAAACTATACCCCCAGATCAGGATCATCATGCTAACGATGCATAATGATCATTCCATGATTTCAAGGTTGATGGAACTGGGAGCCAATGCCTATCTTACAAAAAATTCGGATTCCGAAGTCATTTACGAGGCTATCAAAACCTGTTATACCAACGAATACTATTTTAACGAGCTCACCAATAAAGCACTTCTTGACGGACTGCGTACCAAGCGTAATGCAGATGCATTTGCTCCGGCAGAAGTAAAATTGAGCGATAAGGAAAAGCATATATTGAAATTAATGTGCGATGAAAAGAGCACCAAAGAGATCGCGGATATGGTAGATCTCAGTCCACGCACCGTTGAAGCAATAAGGGACAAGCTCAAATCCAAAACGGGCGTAAAATCAATGGCCGGACTGGTAATATATGCTATTAAGTCCGGTATCATCGAGAATAAGTAATTTTATCTTTTTTGCGTGCTTACTTAATGTACTGCTGTATGCCCGGTTATTTTGTTCATAATGGTCAGCTTTTTCGTGAAGGTAAAGCAGTTATATCTCCCGATAACCGCTCTTTCAGATACGGCGACGGTCTATTTGAGACCATACGGATCCTTAACGGTAATATTCTGCTTAAAGCGTTACACTTTGAAAGATTATTACGGGGCATGAAATTGCTGCAATTTGATATACCTGAATTTTTTACCCCGGCTCAGCTTGAAGAGGATATCATATCACTGTGCAAAAAGAACAGGATTGAAAAAGCCGCTGTTATACGACTGGTGGTATTTCGCAGCGATGGCGGGATATACGATCTGGAAGATATGCGTCCTAATTATATTATACAGGGGATGGCTTTTCAACAATACCCGGCTGTACCCGATGACGATGGTGGGCTTGCTATAGATATATATCCGGATGCAGCAAAGGCATGCAACATTTTTTCTGAGGTGAAATCCAATAATTTTTTGCTCTATGTGATGGGTGCAATGTATGCGCGGCAAAAAGGATTGGGCGATTGCCTTATCCTGAACCAGCACGGGCGGATCGCCGATGCTACCGTGGCCAATGTTTTCTGGGTTAAAAATCATGTGATATACACACCCCCGCTGGCGGAAGGCGGTGTGGCGGGTGTTACCCGTAAATTTTTATTGCAAAAGCTTCCCGGGGCCGGTTATACTGTAAACGAAAAACCATTAACTGCAGATGATATTTTATCGGCCGATGAGCTATTTCTCACCAACGCTGTAAGGGGTATTCGCATTGTGGGTAAATTCAGGGATCAAAGCTATTCGGCCATCATCACCAAAGAGATCCGTCGCCTGCTGATGGATGAATGGACATGAGCCCGGGTCGTTTTTAATTTGCTGTGGGTTTTGCCCCGTCCGCAACTGCATAGCTTTTGTATTCTTTTATCCAGTGGTATAAGCCAAACGAAGCGATAATTGTAAATATGAAATATTCCACGCTGTAAAATTTTACTCCTTTTATAAAATAAAGGCAGGTGGCCACCAGGTCTACCAGTATCCATATTACCCAGCATTCGATCTTTTTTTGAATCATATAGAATGTAGTTACAATGCTCATTACCGTTATAAATGAATCAACGTACGGATAAGCGCTGGGTATTGCAAAAACAGCAGGAAACCAGTGATGCAGGTTACTGGCGAAATTCCCCAGGATAAATGTACCGGCGGCTCCCGTTATTAAGGTTAACAGGATATCCCTCTTTTTCATATAGCTTACCTTCAGTTCCCGCTTCCGGTCTTCTTCTCCCGGTTTGGGATTAGCCCAGCGCCACCACCCCATGATATTGGTCACAAAAAAGAAGGCTTGTAAAAACATATCGGGATAAAGCTGTACCTGGTAGTAGAGCAAAAAGG
>NZ_DAOMOZ010000057.1:0-6602 GCF_035444585.1 Agriterribacter sp. | reverse complement strand
CAACGTTAACAATACCCACCGGCCAGCTCCAGATATTGGCCTTTGCCGAAAGCCATACTGCAAGCAGTCCAAAGACCACTCCAAAAAATTCCAGGTAGCTCATGGAATAGCCCAGCACTTTAAAAAATTCGGTGTTAACGCTGAAAAGATGGCTCACGTGCAGTAATTTTTATATGTGGTCAGATCTTATAAAGATATCTCTGGTTCCTGCTGATACATGCTTTTCCCGTTCGTATATCTCGATGAATCGTTGCACGGCCATCCTGCCGCCTGTTCCCAGATCCAGGGAATAATCATTTACATACAGGTCAATATGCTGCCGCATGATGGCTTCCTCCATTTCCTGCGCATGCTCTATAACATAAGAGGGCAGCGAAGGGTAGTTGCCGAATGCATGTTCAACGCTCTTGCGGATCAGTGTGTTGATCTTTGACTGCAATGCGGGACTGAAGTCCCTGCGCACGGCAATACCTCCCAACGGTATAGGATAACCGGTTTCCTTCTCCCAGTATTCGCCCAGGTCCATTAACTTTACAAGCCCTTTTTTTTGATAGGTAAAGCGGTTTTCATGAATGATCACACCGGCTGTTTTACCTGCCTGATCAGCGCTGCCCAGGAGGAAGTCTTCAATTTCATTGAAAACCTTAAATATTTTTTTCTTTGCTTTGGGAAAAGCCTGTGAAAAAAGCAGGTGGGCTGTAGTGTTCTCTCCCGGGATAGCTATTGTATGATCATCCATGTTGGGATGATCTTTGCCGGGCTCCGCCGGCTGAGCGGATATCAATAGCGGTCCAACACCTTTTCCGAGTGCGCCCCCGCCTGGCAGCACCATATAGTGTTGCAGCACCAGGGGCAGTGCGCCGTAGCTTATCTTGGTTAAATCCAGCTTCCCTTCCATCGCCCGGAGGTTAAGGGTTTGCACATCTTCCAGCAGCACCTCAAAACTCAACCCTTCTGTATCAATTTTATGATTGACCAATGCATCAAAAATAAAAGTATCATTGGGACATGGGGAAAATCCGAGTGTAAGTTTCATGTTGTTCTCAAAAGATTTTTGTTCAGCTCAGGAACTGATGTATCAATAAGATCAGCTCGCGGTTTAAATGATCAACAGCTTCTCTCATCCGCCACTTTGTTTTATCTCTCTCACCCACAAAATTTGAAACGGATCTTAACTGGATGAATGGAACAGCTTCCTGCAGGCAAACATAGTGCAAGGCGGCACCTTCCATAGATTCAATCATCACGCCATACTTTTCTATGAGCTGCTGCATCCTTGTGGCGCCTGTGGTTATTTCATTGATGCTTACACCTCTTACCGCGGGTAATTTTATTTTTTCCAGCACCTGCCGGTGGGGGTTTATCAGCATCTTCCCCGAAAAAGGAAATATATTTTCTTCTGCCAGGTTCAGATCAAAAATATCACTGAAGCCATTGCCTTCTTCCACTCCCAGATCTCCCATTACTTCTTCGCCGATGACAACAACAGAACCCGGTGGATAAAGAGGGTGCAGGCTGCCGCCAATGCCCGCCTGGATAACAATGCCTGGCTTTGTTTTACTTAGATATCTGGTAAGCGCATATGCGGTATTCAATAGTCCCGCGCCTGTGATCAGGATACCGGTATTACAGTTTTTGGGATAATACATTTTTTCAGCGAGATATTCCCTGGTGATCTGAATTTCACCGGGGGTGGCCGCTGTTAGCAGGATATTCATTGTGCAAATGTCTGCATTTCGGTAATGCAACAGGAGCATAATGCGGAGTTTTTACCGGGCTTGCCTCCTATACCCTAACTTTGCCAAAATTTTTGATGCTATGGTGTATCTCACCCGTGTGGAACATTTTAATGCAGCTCATAAATTATTTAATCCTGCCTGGAGCAGGCAAAAGAATGAAGATGTGTTTGGTAAGTGCGCCAACGAGAACTGGCACGGGCATAATTATGAATTGTATGTAACCATTAAAGGGCAGCCCGATCCTGAAACCGGCTTTGTGCTTGATGTTAAAAAGTTAAGCGGCATTATCAAAGAGCAGGTGCTGGAAAAACTGGATCACCTTAACCTGAATGTGGATGTAGATTTTATGCAGGGTAAAATGTGCTCAACCGAAAACCTGGCAATAGGCATATGGGAACAGTTGGAACAGGTTCTTCCGGAAGATGTACAGTTGCATTGCGTTAAATTGTATGAAACGCCGCGGATATTTGTAGAATACTATGGAAAATAAATGTATATGAATAAAAGAGTAGCTGTATTCCGGAAAGAGCATTTTAATGCAGCCCACCGTTTGTATAACCGCCAATGGGATGACGCAACCAATTTCCGGGTATTTGGCAAATGCAGCAACCCCCATTATCACGGTCACAATTATGAGCTGGAAGTAAGAGTGACCGGGGAGCCACAGGCTGATACCGGTTTTGTGATGGATATGAAAGTGCTTTCCGATCTTATTCAACAATACGTGATAGAACATTTCGATCACAAAAATCTGAATCTTGATATTCCTGAATTCAAAGATATTAATCCCACGGCAGAAAATATAGCGGTAGTCATTTACAACCTGCTGCGCCCGCATGTTAGCGAAAAGCAGGAACTTCGGATAAGGTTATATGAAACACCACGGAATTTTGTTGAATACCCTGCGTAAGCTCCGGTATATTTTTGATTGAAATTTTTTAAATTGAAATATGGCATATAAAAAGGTTGAACAGTATGATGAAGAAGCCACTTCATTATTGACAGAAAATTACCATAGAACATTAACGCTGCTGGGAGAGAACCCGCAAAGAGAAGGATTATTAAAAACACCTGAGCGCATGGCAAAAGCCATACAATATCTTACGCAAGGTTACGGATTGAGCGCTGAGGATATTCTTAATTCAGCTAAATTTCATGAGCCGATCAGCGAAATGATCATTGTAAAGGATATTGAAATATACAGCGTGTGCGAACATCATATGCTGCCTTTTTTTGGTAAAGCGCATGTTGCTTATATTCCCAATGGCTGGATAACCGGGCTGAGTAAAATAGCACGGGTTGTAGACGTATATGCCCGTCGCCTGCAGGTGCAGGAGAGGCTGACCACTCAAATCCTTGATGCTATTAAAACGACCCTGCAGCCTTTGGGTGTTGCTGTGGTCATTGAAGCTTCTCATCTGTGCATGATGATGAGAGGCGTTCAAAAACAAAATTCCGTAACCACCACATCGGCTTTTTTTGGTGAGTTCGAAAAAAATGAAACCCGAAGCGAATTTATCAGGCTGATCGGCTCAACGCTGCACTAAACCTTTATTTGGCAAAGCATTAACCGGAACTTTTTTGCGATGCGCCTTAATATCCCTGATTTCAATCCGCTATGAAGCACATTGTAATTTTTTGGAGCGTTAAAATCCTTTTATTTTTGGCAGGTTGAATCATAACTCAGTACCGGCATGCCGGTTTAAAACCAATAAAATATTTTAACAATGAAGCATGCTTATGTATTTCCGGGCCAGGGGTCGCAGTTTGCAGGAATGGGGAAGGAATTATATGAAACAAATGCCACAGCCAAAGCATTATTTGAGAGCGCCAACGATATAGCCGGCTTTCGCATCTCCGACATCATGTTCAACGGTACCGATGAAGACCTGAAGCAAACCAAAATAACCCAGCCTGCAATATTCCTGCATTCTGTTGTGCTGTTTAAAACATTGGGAGATGTTAGTCCGGATATGGTTGCCGGTCATTCGCTCGGCGAGTTTTCGGCACTTGTGGCCAATAATAGCCTTTCATTTGAAGACGGGCTGAGGCTGGTCATCGTTCGTGCACAGTCTATGCAAAAAACCTGTGAACGGCAGCCTTCGGCAATGGCGGCGGTGCTGGCCTTAGACGATGCAAAGGTAGAAGAGGTATGCGCCGCTGTGCAGCAGGAGACCGGCGAAATTGTGGTGCCGGCCAATTACAACTGCCCCGGACAGGTGGTAATAAGCGGATCGGTGAAAGGAATTGAAATAGCCTGTCGGCGTATGAAAGAAGCTGGCGCCAAAAGAGCCCTACCCCTGCCGGTAGGCGGAGCATTCCATTCTCCGTTAATGGAACCTGCCAGGGCGGAACTCGCTGCGGCTGTTGAAGCTACGGTTTTTAACGACCCCTCCTTCCCGGTATACCAGAATGTAACCGGTTTGCCGGTAACGGACCCGGAAGCAATTAAAAGAAATATTGTGGATCAGCTAACCGGCGCCGTTAGGTGGACACAGAGCGTGCTGAAAATGATAGCCGATGGCGCCACGGAGTTCACCGAAGTAGGGCCAGGGAAAGTATTGCAGGGGTTGATCGTAAAAATTGATAAAGCGGTAGTGGTAAATGGACAAAGCTGACCTGTAGTATCTTTGCGCAGGAACTGAACAATATGGCAAAGATCAAACTAAGCATTCTCGATCAGTCTGTTATTTATCATAAAGGAACAGCCAGGCAGGCAGTTGACGAAACGATAGCCACGGCAAAGTTAGCCGACCGGTTAGGATACACCCGGTTTTGGGTTTCAGAACATCACAACTCCACTTTTATAGCGGGCACAACGCCCGAAGTGCTGATGGTAAAGCTGGCCGATGAAACAAAGCGCGTCCGTATTGGTTCCGGGGGCATTATGCTGCCCAACCACAGTGCCTTTAAAGTTGCAGAAAACTTCCGGATGCTGGAAACATTGTTTCCCGGTCGCATTGATCTTGGCATGGGAAGAGCGCCGGGCGGCGACCGCATTACCGCTGCCATTCTTAATCCATCCAATGATTTTAGCGAGGAAAGCTATTTGCGTCAACTGGAGCATTTACAACATTTTTTCAGGGATACCGCCGGAACCCGGCATGGCCCCATCATTGCCGGCCCGCAGGCTCCGGGCATACCAATGCAATGGATCCTCAGTTCAAGCGGTGGAAGCAGCTTGATCGCAGCGAAGTTTGGTATGGGACTGGCAGTTGCCCGCTTCATTAATGGACAGGCACAACCGGATGTGGCGGAAACTTATCGTAAAAATTTTGTTCCTTCTTCGCAATTTGAAAAGCCTCATGCGGTTTTATCTATCGCTGTGCTTTGTGGCGAAACGGAAGAAAAAGCCGCTCAAATGCGCAAATACCTGAATTATATTCATCTTCAGTTTGAGAAGGGCAATTACCGGGATTTTGGTGATTATAATTCGATTAAGGATCATGAATTTTCGCCGGCAGAGCTGGAACGCATCGCTTATAACAGCGGGAGAGTGGTTTCGGGAACGCAGGAACAGGTAAAAATGCAATTGGTCAAACTGGCGAATGATTTTGGCGTGGATGAAATTATTGTAACCACCATTACAGATAATGCCGGAGATCGCAAACGCTCATTTGAGCTGTTAGCCGAAGCATTTGAGTTAAACGAACGGGTTTCCGTTTAAACGGGCATAGTACTATATGAAAGTAAAACTTCCTGTACGTCAAACCCATGCCTGATCATGGGCTGTTGAAGCCCTTTCTTTTCCCGTACAATTGCTTAACTTTAGTATACATCAACACACACGATCATGCCTGATATCAAAAAAGAAGACATCAAACAGGAAGTGTTTGACCTGTACGATGATTACGCCCATAACCGGGTAGACAGAAGGGAGTTTATGCAAAAGCTATCGCTGTACGCGGTTGGAGGGATGACCGTTACCTCACTGATGAGCTTTTTGATGCCCGATTATGAAGGCGCCATACAGGTAAAAGCGAATGATCCCCGCATCAGGTCCGAATACATCAGCTATCCCTCTCCAAAAGGTGGTGGTACCATCAAAGCATTATTGTCAATGCCGGCAGATGCAAAAGGAAAGTTAGGCGGCGTGGTAGTGGTACATGAAAACCGTGGTCTCAACCCGCATATTGAAGATATCGGCAGGAGAGTTGCTTTGGCAGGATTTGTTTCCGTTGCCCCTGATGCCTTAACGCCGCTGGGCGGTTACCCCGGCACCGATGACAAGGGTCGTGAAATGCAAAGCAAACGCAACAGGGATGAGATGCTGGAAGACTTTATAGCCGCATATGATTATTTAAAAAGCAACAGCAACTGTAATGGTAAAATAGGGGCGGTGGGTTTTTGTTTTGGCGGCTGGATCGTGAATATGATGGCTGTGCGCATTCCAACCCTGTCGGCAGCCGTGCCGTTTTATGGCGGACAGCCCGCGGCCGGGGATGTGCCCAAAATTCAGGCGCCGTTGCTGCTGCAGTATGCAGGGCTTGATACGCGGGTGAACGAAGGTTGGCCTGCTTACGAAGCAGCGCTCAAAGCCAACAATAAAACATACACGGTATACATTTATCCCAATGCGAACCACGGGTTCAACAACGATACCACCCCACGGTACGACAAGGCTGCTGCAGATCTGGCATGGCAGCGTACGATTGATTTTTTTAAAGAAAAATTAAAGTAACCACTGAATTTTTTGAATATCGGGATGCTCCGCCAAAGTACATATATGTGGTAAGGAAAGTACAGGCAGATTTGGTAGCCCCGACAGGAATCGAACCCCCGCCCGAACGTGCCGCTCGGTACGGGCAGGTGTATCTAAAGTTTAGGAAACTTCTATTCTATCCCCGTCCGACTGGCGTCAGC
>NZ_DAOMOZ010000056.1:0-22443 GCF_035444585.1 Agriterribacter sp. | reverse complement strand
GCATTGTCTTTCGCCATTGGATTGTACCTGCCGCTGGCTACTACATTGCCTATTTTTATCGGCGGTGCTATTCGGGGTATTGTTGACTGGCAGGCTAAAAGAAAAGGTGAGGTGTTGCAACCCGGTGAGGAAGATCTGGGCAAAGGCAACCTGTTTGCAACGGGATTGGTAGCAGGCGGTGCAATAGCCGGCGTTGTTGTTGCCTTCTTATCGGCCAATGATGCGATTTTAAACGGATTGAAAAAACTGAGCTTTGAACATGGTATAACCAGCGTGCTGGGCGGTGCATTGGGCTATGAGCTATTAGGAGTATTATTTTTTGCAGCGCTGGGCGGCTTATTGTATAAAGTGGCGAAAAGTAAATAGATCTCCTTTTTAAAAGGTTCGATATTATATGTCTCCCTTCACCATCATAACATTCGTTACCGGTTGCACACTTATTGTTATGAGCGCAATAACCCTGTTTTATCCGCCTAAAAAGATCAATGCAGGTTACGGGTACAGAACAAAGGCCTCCATGCGCAACCAGCAAACCTGGGAAGAAGCGAACCGCTATTCTTCAAAGCTGATGTTGTTTTGCGGCATTGCTCTTGTAATAACGGGTGTGCTTTCTTTTTTTGTTTCATCCTTAAGCCAAACAGGTATAATTACCGGAACAATACTTACTTTTTTATTTACCCTGTTGCCTGTTCCGCTTACGGAACGGCATTTAAAAAAATTGTTTGACAAAGAGGGGAACAGGAAAACCGAATGATCTATGTTTTGTGGTCAGCATCCGGCGAAGGAGGGTCAGACCGCAAAATACTACCCGGTCTGACGCTGCGCGTACCGACCGGATAGCCCGGAAGCTTCATATAATTTCCCCACCTTCGCATAAATTGTACAGCATGGATAATAACGCTATCATTATAGGAAAGATCACATCTGTAAATCACGAGAAAGAATATGTATCTATTGAATACATTCATAAGGATAAGAAGAAAACGATCACCTGCAAAACGGATGACAGGGAAAAAACAAAGAAGCCTCATCAATATCGCGCAGGTGATGCGGTGAGTTTTCAGATTAAAGGTGCCGACCGTGGTAAAAGGATAGTAGCCCGGGATCTGAAATTCCTGTACAACACCGCAATAGAGCAGCTCATTCATAAAGCCGCAACCGATAATCGCTTTAAAGGATATTTGAAATGGGTAGATGATCAATTTTTTGTAAAAGAATGGGATACTTATCTCTTCTTCCCGCTCGTACTATCCAAATGGGAAAAACCGCCTGCCGAAAAAAGTTTTAATGAACCTGTTGAATTTAAATTGCTCCATCCGGATAAACCCCAAAAGCTGGCGGCCGAGTTGTTTACACACGACTATATTCCTGAATTCCGGAAGGCGGTACAGCACTTTAAGAATAGGATGGAGATAGAGGCTCCTGTTGCCAAAGTTTCACCTTATGGCGCATACCTTGATCTCTTTGGCGATAAGATACAGACTAAAATACAGTTACCTACCGAAGAGCTTTCGTCCCTAAAAAGAGGCGATATGCTAAAAGTGATCATTACTCATTTAAGCAATACCCGTATTGTAGTGGAGAAGGTGAAGTAATTTTATTGTGGACTATGTGTTATTCTTTTTTTGGCACATAGGATCATAGATGCATGGTACACATAGTGTTGTTTTGTTTCACCTCTATTGTGTTCTATGCATCTACTGTGCCTATGTGTTATTCTCTTTTTTGACACATAGGATCATAGATGCACATAGGTACACATAGTTTTGTTACCCCTATTGTGTGCCTATGTCCGTACTGTACCTATGTGATTGGAATTTATGCTATGCTGTTGGCCCCAAAATATTTATGCAATACTTCGGGTAGCGCAATATGATTCTCCTGTTGATTGTTTTCGAGCAGGCAGGCTACTATGCGGGGCAGAGCCAGCGAGCTTCCGTTCAAGGTATGAAGCAACTGGTTTTTCCCGTTTAGATCTTTGAACCGGATCTTTGCCCTGTTGGCCTGGTAAGCTTCAAAATTACTTACGGAACTTACTTCAAGCCAGCGTTCCTGTGCCGCACTGTATACTTCAAAATCGTAGGTAAGTGCTGAAGTAAAGCCCATATCGCCCCCACACAATTTTAAAATGCGGTAAGGAAGATGTAAAGTACCCAGTAATTTTTCAACATGCAGTACCATTTCTTCCAGCGCATCATAACTTTTGTCGGGATGGGTGAGCTGTACGATCTCTACTTTTTCAAACTGGTGTACGCGGTTCAATCCCCGCACATCCTTACCAAAGCTACCTGCCTCCCTTCTGAAGCAGGGTGAATAAGCCGTCATTTTCACAGGAAGATTTTCTTCCTTAATAATTTCATCGCGGTATATATTGGTTACCGGGACCTCCGAAGTAGGGATCATGTAAAAATTATCCGCAGGCATATAGTACATCTGTCCTTCTTTATCGGGCAGCTGCCCCGTGCCATAGGCGGAAGCTTCATTTACCATAAAGGGCGGAAGATATTCGGTATAACCTGCGGCGGTATTGTAATCCAAAAAATACTGGACCAGCGCTCTTTGAAGCCGGGCCCCCTGACCTTTGTATAGCGGGAAGCCGCTGCCGGTGATCTTTGCGCCGTTTTCAAAGTCAATGATATCATACCGCTTTATCAAATCCCAGTGCGGAACTGCATTTTCGGGCAATTGCGGTTTGATACCGCCTTCACGCATAACCACATTGTCTTCAGGAGTTTTACCCGCAGGCACTTTATCGGATGGCAGGTTCGGCAATTTTACCAGTTCATCGGTCAATTGTTTCTCTGTTTCAGCCAGCTTTTCGTTCAACCCGCTTATTTGCGATTTATAACCCGCTACTGCTTTTTTTGCATTTTCAGCTTCTTCTTTCTGCCCTTTTGCGATCAGTTGCCCAATTGTTTTTGAGCTGCTGTTCACTTTAGACTGAAGATTTTCGAAATCCGATTGAAGCTTTTTTCTTTCATCGTCCAATGCAATGATCTTATCCACCAACCCGGGGTCTGGAAAATGCTTAACTGCCAGCTTTTCTTTAACCAGGGCTATATCCTGCCTGATGATATTTACCTGTAACATTTTCAGCAATTTCAGGCAAAGGTAGTTGTTGGCTGAAAAGAACCAAATGGGAGGGAATATAAAATGTTGAGTGATGTGAAAACAACACCCGCAGACCAGGTAGAAGGCCAACATGAGAAAACTTGATCTACCTTAAAAAGATGACGGCATTGATCCGCGAGCGGGAGACGTAAATATTTATCCGATACCCAATCATTATTATGTTTTATTATAAAAGTCTTATCTTTTGAGTTCAAAATAGTTTTACCGCTTTGGTCATTTATTAAACCATTCTATCCAATGTATACATCAAGAAGGAATTTCCTGAAAAAAACTGCACTGGCATTGGCCGGAACCACAATATTATCCAATGAACTGTTTGCCGCTAAAAACCCGGGCGAGCTGCTCGGCATACAATTGTACAGCATACGTGATGACATGAAAAGCGATCCGCTTGGCAGTCTTAAAAAGGTGGCAGCCATGGGATATAAGCACGTAGAGCATGCCAATTATGTAAACAGGGAATTCTATGGCTATAGTGCAACGGCGTTTAAAAAAATACTGGATGATCTTGGCTTAAAGATGCCCAGCGGGCATACCGTAATGGGTAAGCAGCACTGGGATGCCGCTAAGAATGATTTTACAGACGCATGGAAAATGACCGTTGAAGATGCAGCCACTTTAGGACAGCAGATAGTGATCAGCCCCTGGCTGGATGAAAGCCTTCGTAAAACATACGACGATATGAAACGTTACATGGATGTATTCAATAAAAGCGGTGAGTTGTGTAAAAGATCAGGAATGAGGTTTGGATATCACAACCATGATTTTGAGTTTAGCCAAAAGCTTAACGGCACAACCGTTTTTGATATTATTCTTCAAAATACCGATCCGTCGCTCGTAGTACAGCAACTGGATATTGGAAACATGTATAATGCCGGTGCAAAAGCACTCGATATTATGAAGAAATATCCGGGCAGGTTTGAATCTATGCATGTAAAAGATGAAATAAAGTCAACAGAAGGGCATGCTCCTTACGAAAGTACCGTCTTGGGTAAAGGTGTTATCCCGGTAAAAGAGGTAATTGATCTGGGCAGGAAATCCGGTACCAAACACTTTATTGTTGAGCAGGAATCTTACCAGGGAAAAACACCCATGGAAAGCATAAATGAAGATCTGAAGATCATGAAGAAGTGGGGTTACTCATAAATCAGATTACCCGTCTTTCAATACCGGCCAGCCCCCTGAAACCGATCTTTCTCATTTTATTTCTTTTTTTATAAGGAGGGCAGGCAATTTTTTCCATTTTTAACAGTTCAATGAACTTACGCTGCCACGTCAGGTAATGTCTGCCTGTAGTCCATGGTGAAAAATGAGCAAACGAAAGAAGTGTTCGCTTCTCGCGTTTCACGGTTGTTCACCATATTTAACAGAAGCAACGCAATGCTGCGCATGACTGTCAGGCAGAAAGTTACGTTAATAAAAGACGTCCTGGAGCTATTGGTATAAAAATAGATGTTTAAAGTTCGGCGTACTATTATGATTGGTATATCTATAAAATATATATTTAATGAAACCTTTATCCGTTGTTATCATCACATTCAATGAAGAAAAGAATATTGCGCGGTGCCTGGAAAGTGTAAAAGATATTGCAGATGAAATTGTTGTTGTAGACTCCCTGTCACAAGATTTTACAAAAGGAATTTGCCGGCAATACGGCGTACGCTTTATTGAGCAGCCTTTTTTGGGTTATATTGAACAAAAGAATTTTGCGCTCCAACAGGCAAAATACGATCATGTATTATCGCTGGATGCAGATGAAGCGCTTGATGAAACGCTTTACAACGCAATATCTGCTGCAAAGGAGGAGGGATTCCCTTACGACGGGTACACAATGAACCGCTGTGCCAATTACTGCGGCAAATGGATAAGGCATGGTAAATGGTATCCCGACAGGAAACTGCGTATACTGAACAGGCAAAGGGGGAAATGGGGTGGCATTAATCCGCATGATAAAATTGAAATGGACCCGGAAACCAGCATTTGCCGTTTACCGGGAGACATACTGCATTACACCTATTATACCATAGACGAGCACATAGTGCAGATGAACCGGTTTACCACCATACAATCGGAGGCTATGCTAAAAAAAGGCAAAAGGTCAACCATATTTCATGTCATTTTTAATCCGCTTGCCGCTTTCGTTACGGGTTATATTTTTAAAAGAGGGTTTTTAGATGGCGTGAATGGCTTTTTGATAGCAAAAAGTGTTGCTTATCAAACCCTGCTTAAATATGTGAAGCTTTTACAACTTCAGCGAAAGCACAATGTCACCTGACCCGATCGGGAAAAACAAAAGAACGGCAGGGAAAATCTTTTGACGCGGGGAGGACAAATTTACCGGTATCATTAAGCCTTATCATCCCTGTTTTGTTTCCACAGGCGGTAACCAATAAACCCTACCACAGCAAAAGGCGTAACCATAAGATAGAGTATACCCGCATTCAATGCTTTTGCAGGTTTTTCGCCCATTTGCTGTGCGGTTTTAGTGCAGATAGAACATTGGGCAGAAACAGTGACTGCACTCAGTACCATTAAAATTATTCCCAGCAAAACAGCAGTTGTCTTTTTCATTGCATTTCAATTGGAGTAACGAAGGTACAAACAAACCGGTGTGTTGCCAAACGATAGCCTGCCGGCGGCTGATTTTCGGATGCAGAGCGGGCAAACAGGAAGGGGGGCGAGTAAAGATTATTTTTGCGCCCGTTGACAGCACCTTTAATTTTGCAGCATGAGGATCGCAATAGCCCAGCAAAATTATCATATCGGTAATTTTGAAAGCAATACAAGGAAAATCATATCTGCTATTGAACAGGCTAAAAACGCCGGCGCCGAACTGGTTGTTTTTTCGGAGCTGAGTGTTTGCGGTTATCCCCCCCGGGATTTTCTGGAATTTGATGATTTTATAAAGGAATGCTATGTTTCCGTTGATAAAATAAAACAATATACCGAAGGTATAGGCGTCATCGTCGGCGCTCCGCAAAGAAATCCCAATCCTCTCGGTAAAGACCTTTTTAATGCAGCATGGCTGCTGTACAACAGGGAAGTACTGGGTGTGGCGCACAAAACATTACTGCCTACCTATGATGTATTTGATGAAAACAGGTATTTCGAACCCGCCTTTGAATGGAACGTAATTCCTTTCAAAGACCATCGCATAGCGCTTACCATTTGTGAAGACGTGTGGAACCTCGGTAACAATCCATTATACCGCATTTGCCCGATGGATATGCTGGCAAAGCAACAGCCCGATATCATGATCAACATTTCAGCATCTCCTTTTGATTATGATCACGATGAAGACCGTAAAGAAGTGGCAGAAGCCAATGTGCTGAAATATCACCTGCCTTTGGTGTATTGCAATGCCGTTGGCTCACAAACAGAAATTGTATTCGACGGGGGCAGCCTTGCATATGATGCAAAAGGTAACCTGCTGGAAGAAATGGCTTACTTTGAAGAAGCGTTTAGCACAATAGATATAGGAGAGCCCGGTAACCCATCCGTACAACAAAGTGAGACGCGGGGTCAGCAACCGGCAGTTATTTCGGGTCAAACCGACAAAGAAATGCGCGTTTCTAAAATCGATGACCCCGACAAGATCATTGACTTTCTTACTGCCGGTAATAATATCCGTCAAATTCATGATGCGCTTATATTGGGTATTCGGGATTACTTCAGCAAAATGGGGTTTTCAAAGGCCATACTGGGCAGCAGCGGCGGTATAGACAGCGCAGTGGTGCTGGCTTTGGCGTGTGAAGCATTAGGCGCAAACCATGTTCGCGCAATTTTAATGCCCTCCCCGTTTTCATCCGGCCATTCTGTAAAAGATGCAGAACAGCTCAGCCAAACGCTGGGTAATCCTTATGATATCATCCCTATTAAAGATATCTATGATAGTTTTCTTACTACCTTAGATCCACTTTTTAAGAACCTGCCGTTTGGTGTTGCGGAAGAAAATATCCAGAGCCGGTTGCGCGGGAACCTTTTAATGGCCATTGCCAATAAATTTGGGTATATACTACTGAACACTTCCAACAAGAGTGAGCTGGCAACCGGTTACGGCACTTTATACGGCGATATGGCCGGCGGGTTAAGCGTACTCGGCGATGTTTATAAAATGCAGGTATATGCCCTGGCGCAATATATTAACCGTGATAATGAGATTATTCCCCTGAGCATCATTACCAAAGCTCCTTCGGCCGAATTACGTCCCAACCAGAAAGACAGTGACAGTTTGCCCGACTACCATGTGCTGGATAAAGTATTGTATCAATATATTGAAAAAAGGCAGGGACCAAACGAAATCATAGCAATGGGTATTGACGCTGCGCTGGTAAACAGAATACTGAAGCTGGTAAATATAAATGAATACAAACGCAACCAGTTTTGTCCTGTTATACGCGTGAGCTCCAAAGCTTTTGGCGTAGGAAGAAGAATGCCGATCGTAGGAAAATATTTAAGCTGATCTGCCGAAAAAATTCGTGTTTACCTTAAAGATTTTAGATATTTACCTACTATGTGCGGCATTGCCGGTATTATATCACCCAACCCTGCGTCCATTACTACCCACCGCTTAAAAAAAATGGCGGATGCTATAGCGCACCGCGGCCCTGATGGTGAAGGATACTGGATCAGCCGGGATGGCACAGTTGGATTTGCACACAGAAGGCTATCCATTATTGATTTGAGTGAATCAGCAGCCCAACCCATGCATTATTCTTCCGGCGGCCTTCCAACTGCCGCTCAGCGATATACAATAACCTACAACGGGGAGATCTACAATTTCCCTGAAATAAAAGAACAGCTCATTTCCAAAGGATATACTTTCCGCACCAGCTCCGATACAGAGGTGATACTGGCGGCATACGATTGCTTCAGGGAAGAATGTTTGCAGCTTTTTGACGGGATGTTCGCCTTTGGTATTTGGGATGCAGAAGAACAAACACTTTTTACTGCGAGGGACCGGTTTGGCGAAAAACCTTTTTTTTATTATTGGGATGAACCCGGCGGAATTTTTCTTTTTGCCAGTGAAATGAAGGCTTTATGGGCGGCCGGGATCAAAAGAACGGTAGAGGAAGAGGCGTTGTTGTATTATATCGGACTGGGTTTTACACATTTTCCGGTGGAAAAGCACCGCACTTTCTATAAAAATATATACGCGCTTCCTCCTGCACATTATATGAAATGGCAGGTTAAACGCGGCCGTATTGCAGCCTGTCGTTACTGGGATATTGATAAAGACGGGATCAGCTCCTGCAACGAAAAAGAAGCGGTGGAAAAATTCAGGTCTCTTTTTTTTACCTCGGTTAAAAGAAGACTAAGGAGCGATGTGCCCATTGGCACAAGCCTGAGCGGAGGCCTGGATAGTTCTTCCATTGCAGGCGCCATACATGCCCTGTGTTTTAAGGATAAAAGTTATAAAAGCTTTTCGGCTGTTTTTCCGGGTTATGAAAAAGATGAATCGAAATACATCCGGGAGGTGGTGTCTGCATTTGCCCTTACCAATTTTTCGGTTTCGCCTGCACATTCCTGTTTGGTTGACAGCCTGGAAAAGATTTGCTACCATCATGAGCAGCCAATAGGGTCATCCAGTGCGTTTGCACAATATGCCGTTTGCCAACTGGCAGGCCGGCATGGTATTAAAGTGCTGTTAGACGGACAGGGAGCCGATGAAACAATAGGCGGCTATTCCAAATATATACACTGGTGGCTTCAGGAACTGGTAAGTCATAAAAAATTTAAGCAGTTTAGAAAGGAAAAAAAGGCCCTGGCAGGCAACAATATAGCTTTTGAATGGGGATACAAAAACTATGTGGCTGCCTGTGCGCCGGGACTTGCCGCGTTAGCGCTGCAAAAAAGGGAACAAAGGAGACTTGCTGTTAATAGTGAAATAGAGCCGGCTTTTATACGGGCGTTTGATAACCGGGATGGCTGCGGTAAGCCCTTTGTGAGCCGGTTAAACGATATTTTGTATTACAATACCATGCAACACGGGCTGGAAGAACTGCTGTGCTATGCCGACCGCAATTCAATGGCACACGGAATTGAGCTGCGGTTGCCATTTCTCAGTCATGAGCTGGTGGAATTTCTTTTTTCCGTTCCGGGTGAACATAAAATACGGGAGGGTTATACCAAATGGATCCTGCGGGAAAGCATGAAAAATGAATTGCCTGCAACCGTTACCTGGAGAAAAGATAAAATCGGTTTTGAACCTCCTCAAATGCAATGGATGAAGCAACATTCATTGCAGGAGCGCATACATGATGCCAAACAAAAGCTTTCGGCTGCAGGCATTCTTAAAAAAGATGTACTGAATATCTCTGTTCGCCCGCGGGCTGCTTATGACCAGGAGAACCGCGATTGGCGTTATCTTATAGCAGCAACCCTGCTGCACCTGCCGTAGGGTTGCTTTGGATCGTTGCGTTAACCTGTAATTCAGTATTATTTTTGCTTCTTCAGCGTTTCATACACCTCGCTGTTACCATAAGCATCTGCCTTAATGGTATACCAGTTCTTACTGTCTTCCATTTTTACAAAATAAGCAACATTGTCGCCGGAAGTGATTTCCGTAACGCCATAAAGCGATTTTTTTGTATGGCTTCTTTTCAGCTCCGACAAAATATTCATTGGCAACAGGGAAGGTTCGTAAAAGCGCATAGAACCAGTAATCCTGCCATTTTTATTGTAGTAAACAATATACCTCACATTCGACTGTAAAAACCGAACGGAGTACTGGTCTTTGGTTTCATGCCAGCTCACATTTTGGGCTGCGGTAAAAGTTTCCCGGAATGCTTTGAGCACTTTTTCGCTGACGACAGGAGCGTTGGCATAGACACCTGCTGACATCAGGGCAACAACGGCAAGAACAATTATTTTTTTCATAACATTACATTTACCTGAATTATTAATCGTTTTGACGGAACAAAAATAGACCGTCGTTATTCATTCAGAAGCTATACTATGCCAGCGGATTGGTCAAGATAAGATGGTATTTGCCACACGCTAACGGGTTACACAGATAATAATTCATCCATCGGGTAAAACCCTTTACAGTAAAGCGTTTCAAAAAATATTACGGATTGTTACGCGGGTGCGGTTAAGTTTCTGTTAAACTGGAACTCCGGAAAATAACTTGATAAGTTGAAACTCATTTCATTTCCTCATCTTTGCATCTCATCTTATTTACGATATGAAACCAGCTACTAAGTTTATTCATGCAGGCGTACATCCTGACCCTTCCACGGGTGCTATTATGACGCCCATTTTTCAAACCTCAACTTTTGTGCAGGACGGCCCGGGTAAACATAAAGGGTACGAATATGCCCGCACACAAAACCCTACCCGCACACAATTGCAAAACGCGCTGGCTGCGTCTGAAAACGGGCAGTTTGGCATCAGCTTTGGCAGCGGACTTGCGGCAACAGATACCTTGCTTAAACTTTTTAAACCCGGTGATGAAATCATCAGTACCAACGATTTGTATGGAGGCACGTACAGGCTGATGAGAAAAGTTTGGGAGACATACGGGCTGAAATTTAAATTCATTGACATGAGCAGTGCCGGCAACCTCAGCGAACATATAACGCCTGCCACTAAAATGATCTGGCTGGAAACGCCTACCAATCCCTTAATACGGATCATTGATATTAAAGCCTGTGCTGCCATTGCAAAAAAAGCAGGTGCATTGCTGGCAGTGGATAACACTTTTGCTTCACCTTACCTGCAAAATCCACTCAATCTCGGAGCAGATATGGTAATGCATTCCGCAACCAAATATATTGGCGGACATAGCGATGTTGTGCACGGATGTATCATCACCGGCAATAAAGATATAGCAGACCGGTTGTATTTTTTACAGAATGCATGTGGCGCCGTACCCGGCCCACAGGATTGTTTCCTTTTGCTGCGCGGTTTAAAAACACTGCATGTACGCATGCAACGGCATTGCGAAAACGGAGAACATATCGCTCATTTTCTGCGCCGGCACCCTAAAGTATCTAAAGTGCACTGGTGCGGATTTGAAGACCATCCAAATTATGCTATTGCCAAAGCGCAAATGCGGGGTTTTGGCGGTATGATCAGCTTTGAGCTGAAGGATAACACGATAGCCGCAGCAGAAAAAGTATTATCATCCACGAAGCTCTTCGCCTGTGCAGAATCGTTGGGTGGCGTGGAGTCACTCATCGGTCATCCGGCCAGCATGACGCATGCTTCCATTCCAAGAGAAGAAAGAATAGCGAACGGCCTGATGGATTCACTCATCCGCCTGAGCGTAGGCATTGAAGATGCGGAAGACCTTACAGAAGACTTAAAGCAGGCCCTCGGATAATGCAAATAAACCTGCCTGCCCATCTTAAGGATCTTATGAACAGAAAGGCAGATGAATACAACCAGCGTTCCTTTATTGCCACCGACCCCATCTGCGTGCCTCATGCTTTTACAAAAAAGCAGGATATAGAAATTGCCGCATTCTTTGCTGCAATATTGGCCTGGGGAAACCGTACTACCATTATTGCCAAAAGCAAATCTTTAATGCAGGCAATGGATAATGCGCCGCATGATTTTTGCCTGCATGCAGGCGAAATGGAATTTAAAAGACTGTTATTATTTAAACACAGAACGTTCAATGCAACAGATATTTTGTACTTCGTTGAATTTCTAAAATACCATTATACACATTCCGATTCTTTAGAAACAGCTTTCACACAATGGATGCGTCCGGGTGACGCTACCACCGAAAATGCATTGCGTGGTTTTTATCACTACTTTTTTTCCCTCCCGGATGCACCGCCGCGTACGCGAAAACACATTGCCACCCCGGATAAAAAATCTACCTGCAAAAGGTTGAATATGTTTTTAAGATGGATGGTAAGAGCTGACGACAGGGGTGTTGATTTTGGAATATGGAATAATATTTCTCCCTCGCAGCTCATTTGTCCTGTTGATGTGCATGTAGCCCGTGTTGCCCAACGGTTTAATATGGTGTTGCGAAAACAAGCCGACTGGCTGACTGCTTTGGAGCTAACAGCATGCCTGCGGCAATTTTGTGCAGATGACCCGGTAAAATATGATTTCGCTTTATTTGGACTGGGCGTTGTTGAAAAATTCTAAAAATGGATGACTCATTGATAACCTTGCTGCAAAAAGAACTGCTGACCGGCGTGCACGATCCGTTCAATGAAAAAGAATTGCTTTCGCAGGTACGGGAAAAAGTAAATGAACTGATTGAGCATGATTTCGGAAAACTGGTGAATATATTGTACCGGATAGATGTGAGTGAACAAAAGTTGAAGCAATTATTGCGATCAAACGGCGATAATGACGCGGCAGCTATGATTGCCGCACTGATCATAGAGCGGCAAATGGAAAAGATAAAAAGCCGTAAGGATACAAAGCATTTTTATAAACCCGGTGATACAGAAGACAAATGGTAAATACGCTTAAAACCAATGCACAAATAACCGTTTACGGAATACCCAATTGCGATACTACACAAAAAGCAATAACCTGGCTGAAAAAGCGGAAAATAAACTTTGTATTCCACAACTACAGGGAAGCAGGCATAACAGCCGGCAAACTGAATGAATGGAGCAGGCTGGCAGGATGGGGAAAAATATTTAATAAAAAAAGCGCTACATGGCGAAGCTTAACACCCCGGCAGCAGGCAATGGTAACCAGCCAAAAAGCGGGGGTTCAGGTAATGTTAACGCATCACAGTATCATTAAACGCCCGGTTATTGAGTATAATAATAAAATAATAGCCGGCTACAATGAAGCGCTATATGAACACGAGTTCCGGTAAAGCTTGCATTGTTATTTATGCAGGCAGCCGATCATCTTAACTCCGGTGCCGGCATGGCAGCAATGGATTCCTGTAAAGAAGCGTTATTTCATTAAGCCCCCGGATAACAAAGCATTAACGAAAGAATACCGTTAAACGATTGTTTAATTTAAACGGTTGTTTAATTTTGCGCCCGAAATAAACGGTTTATGAAAGACAAAAGGGTGCGTATTCTGGATTCGGCAGAACAGCTATTTGCGGAAAAAGGCTTTAACGGCACTTCTGTCAGGGATATAGCCGGGCACGCCGGGGTGAACCTTGCCATGATCTCCTATTATTTTGGTTCAAAAGAAAAGTTGCTGGTAGCACTTATTGCCCACAGATCGAGCTATACACATGGTATCCTGGAAGAGCTGAATAAAGATGAAAAGCTTTCCGCCTGGGATAAGATCGAAAGACTTATTGATCTGTATGTAGACAAGATCGTGAACAATTATAAGTTCCATTGCATTATGACAATGCACCTGCCCACCATACAGTCAGACGACATCAGGGAGATGATCACCGATATTAAGCTTAAGAATTTTGAGCAGGTAAAAAAAATCATCACAGAAGGACAAAAAAAGAAAGTGTTCAGAAAAGTAGATATGGAGCTTACTGTTGGCTGTGTGATGGGAACGATCACGCAGGTTACTTTATCCAAAAGCCTGTATTGCCGGCTAATGCATATGGACAGGAATGATGAAGAAGGCTACAGGAAGAAAATGATCCCGAAGATAAAAGCACATCTTAAAGAATTGCTGAAAGCCCACCTGGATATAAAAAATCAGAATTGAAAATTTTCAACTACTGCAAGTATGAAAAAAATGGCAGCCGTATTGCTCTTTTGGGTAACAGGCTTTATTCAACTATCTGCACAAACCAAAACATTAAGTCTCCGCGAAGCAGTGGCAATGGGCGTACAAAACAGCAAAGCGCTGAGGCTGGCGGCGCATGAAATTGAACAGGCACTGGCGCAGGCGGAGCAGGCCAAAGACGCTTCTCTGCCGTCGGTGGGAATAAGCGCCGGCTATAACCATGCTTTAATGCTTTCACAATCATTCTCGCTCCCTGCTGCTAACGGCAGCGATCCTCAAAAATTAAATTTACCTTTCGATAATACCCTGTACCAGTCTACGCTCAGCATCAACCAGCCCATTTTTGCAGGTAACCGGTTCCGTTATGCCAGGCAATCGGCAAATCTTTTACTGCAAATGAGCAGGCTCAACGCTGAAGCAGATAAAGATGAAGTGATTTTTACTGTTATTCAGTCGTATATCAATTATTATAAATTACGGAAAAACCAGAAGATCCTTGCGCAAAACATTGAAGACATAGAAAATAAACTTGCTGAAATCAAAAAATTTGAGGCTCAGGGACTGGCCACCAAAAATGACGTACTGCGGTTTGAGCTCGAAAGATCAAATATGAAGCTCACCGCAATTGAACTGAATAATAACCGTAAAATAGTTAACTATAACCTCAACGTATTATTGGGCTTACCCGACAATACGGTTATTGATGAAAAAGACATCAACTACAGACTGGGAGAAAATGCTCCGTTTAAAAGTTACCTCGACCAGGGCCTGGAAGACCGTAAGGATTTAAGCGAGTTTAAATACCGCCTGAAGCTCACAGACATCAACATTAAAAAAACACAGGATGAAAAACTGCCAACGGTAAGCGCCGGCGGCAATTTGTATTTCATTAACCCTTCCGGAAATATCGTTCCTAAAAACGGCAGCTACCTGGCGCCTTTTGTAGTGGGTATAAATGTAGGATGGGATATAGGCAGCCTGTATAAAAATAAAAGCAAATTAACCGAATCAAAGATCCGGAAACAGGAAGAAGCCGATAAGTATGAGATAGCCAGAGACAGGATCAAAACAGAAGTGAACCAAAGTTACCTGCAGTATAAACAGGCGTTGGAAAAAGTAAGTGTGCTGCAGGAAGCCATTGCACAGGCAGCCGAAAATGAAAGAATAATGGAGTCGAAGTTCCGCAATAATTTGGCCACTACTACCGAACGCATTGATGCGCAAACCCTGCTGTACCAGGCACGCATCAATTTAGAGCTTTCAAAATCGGATGCCACTGCCGCATACTATGCACTTCTTAAGTCAACAGGGCATATTCAACTTTAATCAGCCCGACCAAAAGCAAAAAAAATTATATGAGCAATCAAAAACAACAGAAGAAATCCAAAGGTAAAAAGATCATCTTTCCTGTTATTCTTGCAGCAGTGCTGGTGTTGGCTGTGGCGTTTACATTAAAGGAATACTTCTATTTCCAGGCACATGAGGTAACAGACAATGCTCAGGTTGATGCCGACATCAGTCCGGTTATATCGCGTGTAAGTGGTTATGTAAAAGAGATCAGGTTTACCGACAACCAGCACGTGAAGTCGGGCGATACGCTGGCAATCCTCGATGACAGGGATTTTAAAATAAAACTGCAGCAGGTGGAAGCTGCTTTGGCATCCGCCAAACAATCAGTAACCGTATCCCGTTATGCCATACAGGAAGCCGAATCCAATATTGCAACAGCGCGGGCAAATGTAAAAGCGGCTGAAGTAAAAGTGTGGAAAGCAACCGAAGATTTTAACCGCTATAAAAACCTCTATACCGATCATGCCATTACCAAAGCTCAGTACGACGCGGTAAAGGCAGAAAAGGAATCGGCTGAAGCTGCCTTGCTTATTGCACAAACCCAGGTGCCGGTAATTCATAAAAAAGTAAGCACCAATGAGCAGGAAGCAATGGCAACCGCTTCCAATGTCGTCGGCCGGCAGTCTGACGTGGATTTTGCCAGGCTGCAACTATCCTACACAGCTATTATAGCCCCCGCAAGCGGCATCGCTTCCAAACGCAATATACAGCTGGGGCAACTGGTGCAGGCAGGTCAGTCTTTGCTTGCCATAGTAAACGATAAAGGCTTGTATATCACGGCTAATTTTAAAGAAACACAAATGGAACACCTGAAGATCGGGGAAAAAGTAGACATCACTGTTGATGCCTATCCGGATACGCAGGTACATGGAAGCGTTGAATCTTTTGGCGGCGCCACAGGCGCTAAATTTTCGCTGCTGCCGCCCGATAATGCTACAGGCAATTTTGTGAAAGTAGTACAGCGTGTTCCTGTAAGGATAAAGCTTGATCCTGTTACTGATCTCAATGCAGCACTGCGCCCGGGAATGAGTGTGAAAGTGATCGTACATACCAAATAGTGGTGAGGGGTGAGGGGTAAGTGGTGAATAGTGAATAATACAGGGTTTAGGTTCAATAGAATAAATATTCAAAGAAGAACAATGGCAGAGCATGGCTTAAGAAAATGGATCATTACCATTACGGTAATAATGGCTTCATTGCTGGAGCTGATTGATACGACCATTGTAAATGTTGCCCTGCCCCAGATCATGGGCAACCTGGGCGCAACGCTTGAAGATGCGGGCTGGCTGGTAACAGGTTATGCAGTAGCGAATGTGATCGTATTACCTATGTCGGGTTGGCTGGGCGACAGGTTTGGAAGAAAGAATTATTTCATGGCATCCATTATACTTTTCACCATTGCTTCCATACTCTGCGGCAATGCCACCGGGCTGTATGAATTGGTTGTTTTCAGGATCTTGCAGGGACTGGCAGGCGGAGGCCTGCTTTCTACGGCGCAGGCCATACTTATAGAAACCTGGCCCCGTGAAGAAGTGGGCATGGCTACCGCTTTATTTGGACTGGGAGCGGTGGTAGGCCCCACCGTGGGACCCACCATTGGAGGATACATTACCGATCATTTTAACTGGCCCTGGATCTTTTATGTAAATATCCCGGTGGGCGCCCTGGCGGCGTTCCTGGTTTCGATGTTCGTAAAGGAGTCGCCCAAATATGCCAAGGGTCAGCCGATTGACTGGTGGGGGATCGTTTTCCTGGCCATCGGCGTGGGCAGCTTACAGGTGGTGCTGGAAAAAGGAGAATCGGAAGACTGGTTTGCCACCCCTTACATTGCGGTGCTTGTTGTAAGCACTATCCTTGCCGCTGTTGCTTTTATATGGCGTGAGCTCAGTACGGATCATCCTGTAGTGAATTTCAAGATCCTGAGATTCCGCAGCTTTTCCGTTGGTATATTAACTTCCTTTGCCCTGGGATTTGCTTTATATGGGTCGGTATTTATCTTCCCTGTATTTTGTCAGAATTTGCTGGGATTTTCTGCACAACAAACCGGTGAGTTGTTGTTTCCCGGTGGTATGGCAACCATATGCATGATGCCTATTGTGGGAACGATGCTTAAACGCGGAGTACCGGCGCAGTTGATGTCTACCATAGGATTTGTATTGTTCTTCATTTTTAGCTGGATGTTGTCTGATTCCACGCTGGAATCGGGCACCGGCAATTTCTTTTGGCCGCTCATTATACGCGGAATTGGAATGAGCCTGCTGTTTGTGCCGTTAACTACCCTTGCCATCCAGGATCTTCACGGAAAAGATATTGGCCAGGGTGCAGGGCTCAACAATATGATGCGCCAGTTAGGAGGGTCTTTCGGGATCGCCATTCTTACCACGCTCATTCATATCAAAAGCGGGATCAACAGGAATATCTTACTGGAAAATATCAATCCCTATAACCCGGCATTTACAGAAAAACAACAGGCATTTATACAGGGCTTTCAAAGCAAGGGCTATAGTGCTTTTGAGGCGCAGCAAATGGCCAACAGGGCCATCGAAGGTTCGGTGGTCAAACAAACAATGCTGGTCACTTACGATAATATATACTTACTGGTAGGTGTATTTGTGCTTTGCTGCATCCCGCTGGTATACCTGCAGAAATTTAAAAAGAACGTGGCTATACCTGTGGACGCGCATTAAAATACGATCATTGAATAATGATCTTTTGATTTTTTTGAAAATCGCGGCCGGTCAATCGAATGATATACATTCCTTTTTGCAAAGCGGGCAATACAATAGAAAAATAGCCATTTGCTCCGTTCATTTCCTTTGTTAAAACGGGCTTGCCGGCTACTGTAAAAAGCTGTACCCTGTCTATCCGTTTTTCCGAATTAATATCCAGCCTTCCGGCGGTAATAATGGTGGGATAAATTTTTATGCTGTTCGCTATTGCATTGCTTATGCTGATAACGGGAGAATAATTTCCTGTGCCATCAGCGTCTATAATGTACAGCCGGTAAAATATTTTACCCCCGGTAATGGTATAATGCCTGAAACTATATTCAGCGCCGCTGATATTATTGGATGCATTCACAGCACCTGCACTACTGAATTCAGTTCCATTGCTGCTGTATTCAATTACAAATTTCTCAACGTTTTGTTCCGCTGCCGTTTTCCAGCTCAATTCATTATAGCCATCATCTGTTTCACGGCCCGAAAAATGAGTAAGGGTGAGCGGCGTAGCTTCCAATGGGATTATTTTATATATGGCATTTTCAGTGAGCGCCGCCGCATATAAGGTTCCATCCTGCACTTCACTAATGCCGGCTATGCCTGCTTTTAAAGCCGGCTGGGTGTTTACAACACTAAAGTTACCATCGCTATCACGCCGGATGGCCCATACGGTGCCCGAATAATGATCGGTAACAAAATAATACCCCTGTAAGGTTGCAAATTCATCGCCCCTGTATACATAACCGCCTATAACCGAGCTGCCCTCATCCGGGTTATTGTATTCAAACACAGGCGCCACTTTGCCTGGCGGATTGCAAAGCGGGTCAACATCTGTATTTTGAACAGTTCCCTCAAAGCAACGCCAGCCATAATTGGCGCCGGACGAACCTCCTTCCCGGAAATTAACTTCCTCTTTCTCACCCTGCCCCACGTCGCCGATCCATATATCGCCCGTTGAACGGTCGAAACTCCAGCGAAAGGGATTGCGCAGACCAATGGCCCATTGCTCGGTTGTTACAGGCATGGCATCTACATTCATGCGGATCATCTTCCCCAATAACGAGGCGGGGTTTTGGGCATTGTTATCCGGGTCATTTGAGCTGCCTCCGTCGCCGGTAGCAAAATACAGGTAATTAACGCCTCCCTCTGTGCGAAACTGCAGATGCCCGCCATTGTGATTGCTGAAAGATTTGGGTATTGTTATTAAAGGCGTGGCAGGATCGGGTTCGGGTTCGGCAATATCGGGATTGGAAGAAACGACGTAACGGGCAACCGCAACGGATCCCTCATCATCTGTATAATAAATAAAAAAATACCCGTTGCTTGCATAGTCGGGATGAAAGGCCATGCTCAGCAGCCCGCGTTCTCCGTTCGATGTAATGATTGCGCTGATGTCGAGAAAAGGCGTTGCTGAAACCTCCGATCCATTCCATATTTTAATGGTGCCTCCCTTTTCAACGATGAACAACCTGCCGGTAGCGTCTCCCGGGGCAGAAGCAACTTCTACGGGTGAAGAAAGTCCCGAACTGATCAGTGGTTCATAAGCAATTGCCGGCTGCGAACGGGCAATGGCCTGAAGAAAAAGAATAAGAACGGGCAAAAAAACAACCTGCAGCCGGTGAAAATGCTCCTGTCTCATATCAATAGCGTTTAAAAACTGACGTCACAAATACAGTGCCGGTTGGAATATGAGGCATGAGCCATATGCAGGGTGCACAAAAAATCTGTACTTATTTACTCAAATGCATGCTCCTTTCCTTATACAGCGTTCTGAAATAAGGATCGCGTAAATCTTTTATGAAGCGGATAGCTTCACCGGTTGATTTCATTTCGGGGCCCAGTTCTTTATTTACGCCCGGGAATTTATTAAAGCTGAACACGGGCTCTTTAATAGCAAAGCCTTTCAGGTTTTTCTTAAAGGTAAGATCCTTCAGCTTCACTTCTTCCAGCATTACTTTGGTAGCGATATTAAGATAAGGTATCTGGTACGCTTTGGCGATAAACGGCGTAGTGCGGGAAGCCCTGGGGTTAGCCTCTATAACATATACCACGCCATCCTTAATGGCAAATTGTATATTGATAAGCCCGCGGATATTCAGCGACCGGGCAATTTTTTCTGAATAGAATTCCATTGTGGTCACTTCCAGCGGACTGAGATTGAAAGCAGGCAATACGGCGTTGCTATCGCCGCTGTGGATGCCCGCCGGCTCTATATGTTCCATTACGCCCATTACATGAAAGGTTTCGCCATCAAAAATGGCATCTATTTCTGCTTCCTGGCAGCGGTCGAGGAAATGATCAATGAGGATCTTGTTCCCCGGAAGATGTTTTAATAAACTCAACACCCCTTTTTCCAACTCTTCGTCATTCAGTACGATCCGCATTCTTTGCCCCCCCAGCACATAGCTTGGTCTCACCAGAACCGGGTAACCCACTTCTTTGGCTACTTCAATGGCATCGTCGGCATCGTAGGCGGTGCCGTATTTGGGATAAGGGATATCCAATTCTTTTAAAAGATCACTGAAACGTCCCCGGTCTTCCGCAATGTCCATATCATTAAAAGAAGTACCTATAATACGAATGCCTTTTTCATGCAGCCTTTTGGCCAATTTCAATGCGGTTTGTCCGCCCAACTGCACAATTACGCCTGCAGGTTTTTCATATTCTACGATTTCCCATAAATGTTCCCAGAATACCGGCTCGAAATACAGTTTATCGGCAATATCAAAATCGGTTGAAACAGTTTCCGGATTACAATTAACCATAATGGCTTCGTAGCCACATTCCTTTATGGCCAGCAAACCGTGTACACAGCAATAATCAAACTCAATGCCCTGTCCTATGCGATTGGGCCCCGAGCCCAAAACCAATACAGACCCTTTGGCACTTTTAGAAGCGGCTTCGTGTACTATGCTTTCATTTTGTACAACGCCCGCTTTCCCATTTCCGGGAACGGAAGGTGCTTCAAAACTCGAATAAAAATAAGGGGTTTTGGCTTCAAATTCGGCGGCGCAGGTATCCACCATCTTATATACACGGGTCAGTCCCATTTTTTTCCTGCGCTCATAAATGTCTTCATCTTTTCCGTCTTTCATGATCCGGCAGATCTGTTCATCACTGAATCCATTGTGCTTGGCTTCAATGAGCAGGTCATCGGGTAAGGATTGCCGGTTATGCTGCGCTATTTTCTTTTCGATATTCACTATTTGCTGGATCTGGTAAATAAACCAGCGGTCAATATAGGTAGCTTCACAAATGGATTTCACGCTTACCCCCATCATCAGGGCGTCTTTGATACGGAAGATCCTGTCCCATTTGGGTGTTTTTAAATATTCTATAATTTCATCAGGCCGCATCATGCTTTTGCCATAATAGCCCAGACCCACCGCCTCATTTTCGAGGCTTTGACATGCTTTTTGAATGGCTTCGGTAAAACTGCGGCCAATTGACATTACCTCGCCCACCGATTTCATCTGTAACCCCAATGTATCATTGGCACCCTTAAACTTATCGAAATTCCACCGGGGTACTTTTACGATTACATAATCAAGTGTTGGCTCAAAATAAGCTGAAGTAGACCGGGTGATCTGGTTCTTAAGTTCATCCAGGTTATAACCGATAGCCAGTTTGGCGGCAATTTTAGCAATAGGATATCCTGTAGCTTTGGAAGCCAAAGCCGAGGAACGGCTTACCCTGGGGTTAATTTCGATAGCAATAATCTCTTCGGTGGCCGGATTAAGGGCGAACTGTACATTACAACCTCCGGCAAAATTGCCCAGGTCGCGCATCATGCGGATGGCGGTATTGCGCATAAGCTGAAAAGCCGTATCGCTCAGCGTCATAGCGGGGGCTACTGTTATTGAATCGCCCGTATGGATGCCCATAGGGTCAAAATTCTCAACTGTGCATATGATGGCTACATTGTCTGCATCATCCCGCAAAAGCTCCAGCTCAAATTCCTTCCAGCCCAGCACGGCCTTTTCTACCAGCACTTCATGTATGGGAGAAGCAGATAACCCCCTGTCGAGCGCATCATCCAGGAATTCCCTGCTGTGCACAAAACCACCCCCTGTACCACCAAGAGTATAGGAAGGGCGTATAACCAGGGGGAATCCTATTTCCTGTGCAATTTCCTTTCCCTCTAAAAATGAGTTGGCGATTTTAGCCGGCGCTACGGCTATCCCCAGATCTATCATCCATTTGCGAAAAAGTTCCCTGTCTTCTGCCTTATCTATGGCCTTAATATCCACACCTATCAGTTTAACCCCGTGTTTCTCCCAAACGCCCAGTTCATTGGCCTCCTTGGCTAAATTCAATGCCGTTTGACCGCCCATGCTGGGTAGTACGGCGTCAATCTGGTTTTCTTCCAGTATCTGCTCGATGCTTTCCACGGTAAGCGGCAGCAGGTATACCCTGTCGGCCATCATGGGATCGGTCATGATGGTAGCCGGATTGCTGTTGATCAGTATTACTTTAATTCCCTCTTCCCGCAGGCTTCGCGAAGCCTGGGTTCCCGAATAATCAAATTCACATGCTTGTCCGATAATGATGGGGCCTGAACCAATGATCAGAACCGTTTTGATAGAATTGTCTTTAGGCATTTCTT
>NZ_DAOMOZ010000055.1:0-22865 GCF_035444585.1 Agriterribacter sp. | reverse complement strand
AAACTATTTTGTTGTTTTCGGCAATGGTCCAGTTTTCATAGTTCAGCAACAGATCAGCAGGCTTCAGGGAAAACCGGTATGCACCATTGCCCAATTGTTGAAACAGTCCCTGCAGCTTGTATTTTTCCTTTTGCAACCTGTCTTTGATATGTAAAGCAAAGTCAATGTTATTATCCGCGATACCGGCAGTAAGGTTTGTGCCGTACATGGCTATGCTGCTGCCCGCGGTTATCTGCGCCGCATTGATGCTAACAAACAGCGCCGTATCGCCTGCATCTGCTTTTATTGCCAGGTCGCTAACCGCGTTGGATCCTATTTTAACAGCCGGGGCATTAACGAGCGCATTCCAGCCCTTATCGTTAAAATGACTTTGTATGGTAACGGTATCCAACCGCTGTAAACTGTCAATGAATATTTTTAAAACAGGCTTGTTGACCAGTTGAGCATTAATGGTAAAGTCGTAGGGAGATATTTGTGCTGAAGCAAACCCGCTGCTGTCTGTTGAAAAATACGGTTCAATGGCATGCTGCATTACGGTGCCCATTTCCGTTAGCTTATATTTTCCCTTCATCTCTGCATTGAATACATCACTTCTGAAACGAAGGCTTTGTATGCTATCCTGTAGCCCGGCCAGCAACTCAATACTATCCATTGCAATACGCTGCTGGTTGTGAACGAGCAATGATTGCAATATGAGCAGCCTGCCGTCAAGACTGTCCGGATTGGTATTTGAGAAATCGCCTGATATTTTCCCGTGGTAAACGATCATATCATTGCTCAGGTTCAGCGCTTTCAGCTTGATGCTGTCAATAGTGCCGTTTATCTGCACAGCGGGGAACGGGTTTGAGAGGTTAGCGGTGGTATTTAAGGAAAACCGGATGTTAGGATCGGCAATGGCTGCATGTATAGCTGCTTTTTGCTGAGCGATGCTGCCATTGATATTTAACCCCCGGTAATGGTATTGCTTAAGCACAGCCGATTGTATGGTACCCTGTAGTGAAGCGTCAGCGGTTTTGGTATCATAACCTTTTCCCTTTACTGCAAAGACAGCGCTTACTGGTCCAAAATTATTTTTATCCTGCAGTATAGTTCCGATATCCAGCAACTGTGTTTGAAGCTCAATATCGTACACCGCGTTTTCTTCATCCGTTATATTTTGCGTATTTCCTTTAAGAAAAGCGTTGCCAAGGCTGGTATTCAGCTTCAGGTTGGTATACAATTTTTTAGCCCCGCCGTTTATTTTTCCTGAAAGCGATATCCTGTCCGGCAGTGTAATGCCGTCCGGCAGTGAATTGCCAGGCATGAAAGACAGTATATCGTTTTTTGAGCTGCTGATGGTGTTTATATCAAGATTCGCATTTATTTTTTGTGCATCCGGCAACCCGGTTATTCTTCCTTTTACGGATACCCTTGTGTTGTGCAGGCCGCTGATCTGTAAATTATGGATCAGCATGTTTGAAACGCTTCCTTTAATGTTGCCATCCAGGAGCCAGGTAGCGTTGTCGTCCGCAAAAGCAGGCTGCGAACGAAGAGAAGGAACAAAGGTCAGTACATCTTTTACTGCCAGTTTGCTGTTTTGTATATTGATATCAAGCTTTGCGTCACCGATATTTTTCTGGAGCGCTTCAATGGATTCAAATTGTATAGCAATATCCCTTCTCAATTCGGTGCCGGGTGTTTTTACGTACAGGTTTTTGAGATATGCCTGTTTTGATGCATACAGGAAATCAGTCTGCAACTGCTGTAAAGAAAAGCCGTTCTGCCCGGCAAATGATCCTTTTGCTATTGTTCCTGCTATTGAATCGTTGTTGTAAACAAGATCATTTGCATGAAAAACCAGGTCATCCACTTTGAGGTGCATAAAATCCATGCCTTCCTTTTGATGCGGGGCATTGTCATCATCAAACCGGATGGTATTATGGTCGAGCCTGAGTGAAGCCAGCTGAATTTTCCAGTTGGCGGAAGCGGGAGCTTCTTCCGTTGGCTTCACCGTAACGTTCGCAGTATCCGTTTTACCCAAACGTATAGCCGCAGTTGTTCCGCTCAGGGCAATATCTCCCAGGTCGGCAAGCTGTTTGGGCAGATCAATTTTATCGGGACTGATATGCAACCGCCCGAGATTGAGGAGGGCATAAAATGCGGAAACATCATTTTTATAGTCAACATATATTTTCTGCAGATCAATAGCTTTGATGGCGATATCCGGCAGCGCTCCCGCTTTTTGTTCAGCATCTTCAATTATCTCCGGCTTTTCAACTGTAAGAGGCTTTGTCTGGTATGCCTTTAATGAAAGCCCGGACAGTTTCGTAACACCAATGTCAAACCTCATTTTATCCAGGTCAAAATCATTAAACCTGGTTTCAAAATGATCAAGCGCGGCTTCGGCATCGTTGCCTGTTACTGCATCCTTATACAATAAACGTATCGAATCAAGCTGAATCGCGCCGATGCTGATGGCTGTAGCTGAAGTATCTGCCGGATCTCCGGGTTTTGGGTCTTTTGATGCAAAGGCATCTATGATGAATTGAAAATTGAAAACAGTATCAGGGAGTTCCCGCTTAACCTTTGCCGTTATATTTTGCAGAGAAACAGTATTGATATTTACACCATTACCCAGCAGCAGGTCAACCATGCTCACATCCACCTTAATATTGCCGCCGTACAGGAGCGTGTCCTGCTGCTTATCTTCGAGATAAACATTTTCCAGTACTATATTTTTGGGCAGCCCGATATACAGTCTTCCCACAGAAACCCTGGTGCCTAACTTTTTTTCAAGATAACCTGTGGCTTTGCCGGTAATGAATTGCTGAACCGGGGGAAGCAGTATCAAACCCACAAGCAGTAAAAAAAACAGCAAAAGGAACGCAACCGTTTTCAGGGTTATCTTCCCGATCCTTTTCCATATATTTTTTTTCTTTTTATGCTGATCCATGCTATCATCATCTGAACATCATACAAACTCTTTTTACAAAGAAAATATCATGCTACAAATAATCCTTTGGAAATCAATAGGAGTGGGGCAAATTATCCACAGTTATTGTTCAGCAAATATATAATAGTATCATAATATTATGGTGGGCAAAGCTGAATTGCTAATGAACCTGGGTATTTCTTTTATAAGCCCGGTATTGCAAAGCGTCCCCGGCGTTGCAGCAGAATGTCACAAGTGATTTGAGATTTGAAATTTTAAATTTGAGGCACGCGGTCGGTACCCGACGAAAGGAGGGTCAGCACCGCGTGTTAACTCGTTCTTTAACCTTTTATACTCATTGTTTTTGCCAATTATCCTTTCGCCGGGAGTTATTATTTTTAGGTGCAGGTTTATAGCTTCCGACGTTGTTGGGTGTTCGTGCGGTATGGCAATGTGTGCCGGTATCACCATCAACAAGACGTGATATTTGATCGGAAATATGAAAGAATCGGAGAGTTGCCTTAATGCAGATTGTTATCCCGCTGGTGAAAACACCAGGCGGGGCGGTAACAGAAGAGCCAAATCACATAAAAACAAGAACCAAACCTGTCCGCCGGGGCGGGGAAATTTCAGACCCGAAGCTAAAAATCCGAAATTCGAAGAGGTACACGATGAACTAAAAAATCAGAAATCAACAAATCAAAAATCAGAAATAATTTCATTCTTCTTTTTCCCTGAATTTCTCCTTCAAAATTTTCTCGATCCTTTCCGCCAGCGAAGAGGCGGTTTCGCCGGGCACAGCGGTAAGATCCTGTAGCGCTTTCTGAACAAAATCGAGTGCGTCCTCATATTTTTTAAACTGGGCGTATAAAATCTTTTCATCACCGGTTTCCCAATAATTTCCTTCATCGCTAAGTGTAAAGCTTTCGAGGTATTTTGCAGAAACATATTTTAAAAGTTTGATGACAGCAATATGAGCATCCGGTCCGGCATATTGTGTTTTAACGCTTGTAGTGAACAGCAGCTCTTTATCAAAGCGAACGCCATCATAAATTTCTTTAACAAAATTGTTCGTGGGTGAAAGCAGCCGGTTGTTGTGATCGAAAGTAAGAAACACAGGTTCGCTTCTTTCGGGTGCAAAGGATATTCCTTTTAGTTCTTTATCATCAATAATACGCGGCGCCCAATCAAGGGTTTCTGAAATTTCGCTTACCTCTTCTGTCAGAAGCGTCAATAATTTCTTGTCCCGAAGAACACCTGAATAATGAATGGATAACCCCATAAATATTTTGTTTTTACCCGGGCAGCTTGGTTTCCTGCTATTTGCTTTTTGGTTCTTTGTTTTCCTGAAACCTGATACCTGATACCTCATACCTCCCACCTCATCTATTATCCGTTGCAATCTTATCATAGCTCGCCACAATACCTTTAATGAGCGAAGAACTGAAGCCCTGGTGTTCCATTTCATTCAGCCCGGCTATGGTGCAGCCCTTGGGTGTGGTTACCTTGTCAATTTCGTGCTCAGGGTGTGTATTCTTCTGTAACAGCAGTTGCGCGGCGCCCTTTACCGTTTGCGCTGCGATGAGGCTGGCGGTAGCGGCGTTAAACCCAATTTCAATGCCCCCCTGGATATTGGCGCGGATATAACGCATGGCGTATGCCGTTCCACATGCAGCCAGTACCGTTGCGGCATCCATCAGCTTTTCTTCAATTACCACCACCAGCCCCAACTGGCTGAAAATGTCTTTCACATAATCCAACTGCTCGCTGGTAATATCCCTTGCGCTTATGCAGGTCATGCTCTGCTGTATGGCGATAGCTGTATTGGGCATGGCCCTTACGGTTGATATTTTTTTATTTAAAATACCGTGGATATGCGAAGTGGATATGCCCGTGACCACCGAAACCAGCACATGCCTGTTCCCGTCAAAAAGAGGTTTAACAGCGCCCAGCACATCATCAACCTGGAAAGGTTTTACCGCAAGAATGACCATGTCGGCAAAGCGAAGCGCTTCGGCATTGTCGTTGCTCACCAGCACGCCTTTTTCTTCGAGGTGCCGGAGCGTTGAAACATTTCTTTTGGTGATCAGAATATGGCCGGGTAAAACAAACCCGCTTTGGATCAGTCCTTCCGCAATAGCAGTGCCGAGGTTGCCACCCCCAATGATGGCTATTTTTTTATTCATCGCTAATAGTAGTTTCCTGTAATTAAATAATTTTTTACATAATCGTCAATGCCCTTTTCCAAACCATAAAAAGCATCGGCATAACCTGCATTTCTTAATTTGTCCATGTTCGCTTCGGTAAAATACTGGTATTTATCGCGGATGTCTTCCGGCATATCAATAAAACGGATATCGGGCAGTATGTCCATCCCCGCGAATGTGGCAAGGGCGAGGTCATAAAAAGTTCTTGCCTTACCGGTGCCGAGATTGTAAAGGGCGGAGTGTGGCCGGGTTTCCATCAGCCATAAGCAAATATGCAGCACATCTTTTACATATACAAAGTCGCGCAGTTGTTCTCCATCCTTAAAATCGGGACGGTGCGATCTGAACAGGTTTACATACCCTTTTTGTTTTACCTGGTTAAAGGCATGGAATACCACGCTGGCCATGCGTCCCTTGTGGTATTCGTTGGGGCCGTAAACATTAAAGAACTTTAACCCGGCCCAAAAAGGCGGTGCGCTGTGCTGGCGAAGCACCCATTTATCAAATTCATTTTTTGAAATGCCATAAGGGTTCAGTGGCTCAAGCCGGTTCACTATATCATGATCGTCATTATAGCCCAATACGCCCGATCCGTAAGTAGCGGCAGAAGAAGCATATACAAGAGGGATATTGTGCAGTACGCAATAGTTCCACATGTCCTGCGAGTATTCAACGTTCAGCCGCTGGTGCACGGCATAATCAAATTCGGTAGTATCCGTACGTGCGCCCAGGTGAAAAACAAAGTCAATGCCCGGCTTGTTTTGATGCAGCCACTCAAAAAAAAGATCCCTTTCTGTTTTATGCGTGTATTTTTTATTGCGGAGGTTATCCAGTTTGTCGTTCCTCTCAAATTCATCCACGAGGATAAGGTTTTCAAACCCCCTGCTGTTGAGAAAGGATACCAGGCAACTGCCGATAAAGCCCGCGGCCCCTGTAATGACGATGCTGTTGCTCTTTGAAACGCTATTGCTCATTATAATGATGTTCGGTCGTGCGGCCCGGTGTAAAATAAATGGAATGCAAATTAAGATTTAAACCTGGAGTGAAACGCTTTTTCCAGCGTTTCGCGGTGGTCGGGATGGGCAATGCTGATCAGCGCTTGCGCTCTTTGCTTTAAATTCTTTCCAAACAGGTCCACGATCCCGAATTCCGTAACCACCCAGTGAACATGTCCCCGGGTTGTAACCACTCCCGCGCCTTCTTTTAAAAAAGGTACAATGCGGGAGATCCCTTTTGAGGTAACGGATGGCAGGGCAATGATGGGCTTACCGTTCTCGGAAAGGGAAGCACCCCGCATGAAGTCCATTTGACCCCCGATGCCCGAGAACTGATAAGTGCCGATAGAATCGGCGCATACCTGGCCGGTAAGATCAATCTCTATGGCGCTGTTGATGGCCGTTGCGCGGGGATTTTTCCTGATATTGCTGGTATCGTTTACATAGCCGATGTCCATTACCCGTATGGAAGGGTTGTCGTGTACAAAATCGTACAGCTTTCGTGTGCCCACCATAAATCCGGTAACAGACCGGCCAATGTTCAGTTTTTTCCGGCTGTTGTTGATAGCGCCTTTTTCAAGAAGCGGTATAACACCATCCGACAGCATTTCCGTATGCAAGCCAAGGTTTTTATGACTGCCAAGATTTTTTAAAACCTGGTCGGGAATAACGCCGATACCCATTTGTAAGCAGGCGCCATCCTCGATCAAAGAGGCTACATGATAACCGATCTTTTCAACACTACTGCTCACTTTTTGAGTATAATCCACTTCGGGGAGGCTGCTTTCATCCCAAACCAGCGCATTTATTTTACTTATATGCAGAAATCCATCGCCGTGTGTGCGTGGCATATTGGGATTTACCTGCGCAATAACTGTTTTGGCGGTATCCACTGCGGAACGGGCAATATCAACAGAAGTGCCTAAAGAGCAATACCCGTGCGCATCGGGCGGCGATACCTGTACCAATGCCACATCAACAGGCAATATAGACTTCCTGAAAAGCTGGGGGATCTCGCTTAAAAATATAGGCACATAATCGCCGTCGCTGCTGTTTGCCACGGCGCGCGTATTGGCCGAAACGAACAATGAATTAAAAAAAAAGCTTTTCCGGTATTCGGGTTTATTGAAATCCACGTTTCCCAGGTTGGTAATGCTTACCAGCTCTACATTTTTTAATGCCGCATGCCTGTTCTGCATGGCTTCTATTAGAGTGATCGGCGTTGCCGCACTGCCATGCAAAAACACGCGGTTGCCCGGTTGTATGCATTGTACTGCGTCGGAAGCAGGAATAAAGCGCTCTTTATTGTTCATAAGACATATTTACACAAAAATGGGGTAAATCTGTTGAAAAAGGAAAATAAGGCAATCTCACAACAGAAGATTCGTTGATAGTTGGATTTTAATTGATTGCATTTGGCATTTCCCGGCCTTACCTTTGCCGAAAGAAGCGATGTGGAAATAATTAATATTCCTGCACAGGCTTACTCGGAGCAGTTTACAACAGGCGAAGATGCATTGTTGCGGGAAATAGCGGTTTATACCAGTGAAAACCATCCGCATGCGCATATGCTCAGCGGACAGGTACAGGGAAGGCTGCTGAGCATACTGAGCCGGATGATACGCCCTTCGCGCATACTGGAGATCGGAACATTCACGGGGTATAGTGCATTGTGCCTCGCGGAAGGGCTGGTTGAAGGGGGAGTATTGTATACCATTGAATTGCGCGATGAAGATGCAGCGAAGGCGCTTGGCTTTTTTAACAAAAGCACTGTAAAGGATCGTATTAAATTGCAGGTTGGGAATGCCCTGGAGATCATTCCCGCATTGAATGAAAGCTGGGACATGGTTTTTATAGATGCAGATAAGGTGAGCTATATCAATTATTATGAGCTGGTGCTGCCGCAGTTGAAGCCCGGCGGTTGTATAATAGCCGATAATGTGTTGTTTCACGGGCAGGTGCTTGAAGAACCGGTAGAAGGGAAGAATGCCAAAGCCATTCATGCATTTAATGAGCATATAAAAAAAGACAACAGGGTAGAGCAGGTATTGCTCACCGTTAGAGACGGGTTAATGCTGATCCTGAAAAAATAGAATACCGGATCTATGATCAAAAAAACAAATATCCTTTTGATGCTGGCCTTTTTGAGCTTTACGGCTTTAAAGGCGCAGAATGCCGCTGTTATACAATACATCAATACTTATAAGTTCCTGGCTATCCGGGAAATGCAGCGCACAGGCGTGCCCGCTTCCATTAAGCTGGCGCAGGGCATCCTGGAAACGCAGGCGGGTGGAAGCGATCTTGTAAAACGTTCCAATAACCATTTTGGCATTAAATGCAAAACAGGTTGGAGCGGGAACAAGGTATATCACGATGATGATGAAAGAGGAGAATGCTTCCGTGCTTATGCCACGGCCGAAGATTCATACAGGGATCACTCCGATTTTTTAAAAAGGAGCCAGCGCTATGCTTTCCTTTTCCGGTTGGATCCTGAGGATTACAAGAACTGGGCCAAAGGATTAAAGAAAGCAGGCTATGCCACCAACCCGAAATATACACAGCAACTGGTGAAATTCATTGAAACCTATGATCTCCAGTTGTACACGTTGATAGCGCTTGGCAAACGCAAAATGGAAGATGAGCAGCCGATGTATGCCGCTAACAGCAACACAATGCCTGTTGTTCCCGCGGAAATGACTGCGGAGGTTAGCGAAACCCCGGTTAAAGCCCTGCGTTTACGCTATCCCGAAGAAGCGTTCCGGATAAACGATACGAGGGTGGTTGTAGCTCTTGCAGGCACTCCCCTGCTTTCTATTGCCGAGCAGTTCGGCGTTAAATACAGGCACCTGCTTGATTTTAATGAACTGTCTGAAGCGGATGATATTGTGCGCAAAGACCAGTTGGTCTTTTTACAGCGGAAGAGGCGCCAGGGTTCCAACCCGTTTCACCTGGTTACAAAAGGAGAAACACTTTATGATATTGCCCAGGAAGAAGCCATAAGATTAGATAATTTATTAGCTTACAATCAATTGAGAGGTAGTGAAATACCTGTTGCAGGGCAAAAGCTCTATTTGCAGAAAGATGCGGCGGAGCGTGCGGCAGCCAATGCAGTCAATAATATGAGCGGAACAGAAATAGCAAAAGCAGAGCAACCGCTCCTGCCGGCAGTTTATACGCCTGCAGCATCATCTGTAAAGCATGTTGTTCAACATAAGGAAACCTTGTTCAGCATTGCCCGGAAATATGGAGTTGAAGTAGAACAGGTGCGCTCATGGAACAGGCTTCAGAATGATGCGATCCGCAGCGGGCAGGAACTGCTCATTTATAAAAACTGAGCCATGCCCCTAATACATATTCATGGTAAGCCGTTTGAACCCTATATTTCGCAGGAAGCGATCGCTGATAAGATACAGGAAATAGCACATGCTTTGGAAAAGGATTACCAGGGAAAAATACCCCTGTTCATTGCCATTTTGAACGGATCGTTCATGTTTGCTTCGGATCTTTTTAAAGTGCTGGAGATACCGGCGGAGATCTGTTTTATAAAACTGGCTTCCTATAAGGGCACCAAATCGTCGGGACATGTTGTAACTTCTATAGGGCTTGATACAGATCTGTTCGGACGGGATGTTATTATACTGGAAGACATCATTGATACCGGCAAAACCATGAGCGAGTTTTTACCGCAGCTTTTTCACCAGCAACCGGCCTCTTTGAAAATATGCACCTTACTGCATAAGCCTGAAGCCACCATTTATCCTGTTCATGTTGATTACCGCGGGTTTACCATACCCGATAAATTTGTAGTAGGATACGGGCTTGATTACGATGGGCTGGGGAGGAATATCAAAGAGATATACCAACTGACCGGCCAGGCATAACAACCTGTGAAATAATATCACGTATCCAATATCGTTAGATTACTAAAACTACTGTTATACACATGCAATGCCATATAAAACATGCAGCCCTGCTCATTGGATGGCTCTGTTTTTATACAACGGTAAATGCCCAGTATTATTTACGCGGGGAAATAAAGGATGGGAAAAATACGCCCCTGCAGAATGTAAAGATCATCCTTCATTCAACCGGTTATCTGCATTCCAGCGGGCTGGGCGGTGCTTTTGGCATTCCCAGCACACAGAAATCCGACAGCATCAGTCTTTCGCTCGACGGGTACGAGCCACTTTCATTAAGGGTAAATACCTCCGAATACCAGGAGCTTACCATGAAAATGCTGCCTTATACGGCAAGCCTGCAAAAGCATTACCTGTTATCACTCACCACCAGCCTTAAAGCCTTGTCGGAACGGAAATTGTCTGTTGCAGATGAAACCTACAGTGCGTTGGTTGAAAATGATTTTGTTAAAACGGAAGGCAATCCCGTTACCGGCATCACGCCCAACGTAAACGGCGCTTCCTACAGCAATATCCGCCGGTTCATTAACATGAACAGCCAGGTGCCTGAAGATGCCGTTCGTATTGAAGAAATGCTGAATTATTTCAATTTTAACTATACCGAGCCAGGGGGCGACAGCATCTTTACCGTTCGTTCGCGACTGAGCTCCTGTCCCTGGAATGAAGAGAACCAATTGCTGTTTGTGCAGGTAAATTCCAAAAAGCTCAATCTTCATAATATTCCTCCCAGTAACCTGGTTTTCCTGATAGATGTATCGGGCTCGATGGATATGCCCAACAGGCTGCCATTGCTCAAGTCGGCGTTCAGGAAACTGGTTGAAAACCTGCGGCCGGTAGACACTGTATCCATTGTGGTATACGGCGGGGTTACCGGTGTAATGCTGCCACCCACCAGCGGCGATAAAAAAGAAAAGATATTACAGGCTATTGAAGACCTTGCTGCGGGCGGGTTTACACCCGGAGAGGCGGGAATAAGGCAGGCCTACCGGCTGGCGCACCATACCTTTATAAAAGATGGCAATAACCGGGTGATACTGGCAACGGATGGCGATTTTAATGTAGGCGTATCGGTTGAAAGCGAGCTGGAAAGCCTTATCCTTAAAATGAAGCAGGGCGGTATTTACCTCACCTGCCTGGGAGTGGGAATGGGCAATTACAAAGACTCGAAGATTGAGGCGCTGGCAAAAAAGGGGAACGGCAATTTTGCATATCTGGATGATGAAAAAGAGGGTGAAAAAGTATTGGTTAAGGAGCTTACGCAAACCCTGTACGCAGTAGCGGATGATGTATCGCTTAACCTGCATTTCAATCATGAAGCGGTTGAGTCTTACCGGTTGATAGGCTTCGACAATAAAAGAACGGCGCTCGAAGATACCAGCAGCACTTTAGAAGGAGGGGAGATAGGTTCTGGACATTCCATGATAGCGGTTTTTGAGCTGGTTCCGGGGAAAGAACAGGTTGCAGGCCGATCCGCCGGAGGAGAGCTGGCAACAGTAACGATCAATTACCGGTTGCCCGGGAAAAAAGATCTTATAAGGCAGGAGTACAGTTGCCTTGATAATTACAAGCCGTTAGACAGCTTAGACCCCTATTTTAAGTTTGCCACCAGTGTGTGTATGTTTGGAGGATTTCTTCACAGCTCGCCCTATCTTCAAAAAGCCACCTGGGATGATGTATTAAGACTTACCAAAGAGTCTATGGACATCACCAATCCGTTGCACACAGAGTTTTTTGATATGCTTGTTAAAGCAAAGAAGATATATGAGCCCTCTAAAAAAAGAAAAAGAAGGAGCCGGCGATAGGAGGTCTTTCAAATTGTTGCATTGCCACGGCCACATTTGAAATACACCCCGGCGATAGGAGGCGCTAATGGAAAACCGGTATATTTTACTTTACGGCATTTTTTTGTTAACAGATAATTTGGATCTGTCTTTTATCCATAAATCCACATCATCCCGCAGTTTCGCTTATATTTGTTTTAAACAATTCCGAACAGCAGTTATGAACGCCATCATTCACCTCGATAATATCAGGAAAAGCTACTTTATGGGCAGGCAGGAGTTGCAGGTTTTAAAGGGCATTTCACTTGATATTCAAAAAAACGAGTACGTTGCTTTAATGGGGCCTTCAGGCTCCGGTAAAAGCACGCTCATGAACATACTGGGATGCCTCGACACGCCCACGGGCGGGGATTACTATCTGAACGGGCACCAGGTAAGTAAAATGATGGACAATGACCTGGCCGAGATACGGAACAGGGAGATCGGCTTTGTTTTCCAGCAGTTCAATCTTTTACCCCGGCTTTCAGCTTTGGAAAATGTAGCGCTCCCGCTTATTTATTCCGGCATACCCAAAAAGCAGCGTATGGAAATGGCCATGACGGTGCTTGAGCAGGTTGACCTCGCGGACAGAAGTCATCACCGGCCCAATGAACTGAGCGGCGGTCAGTGCCAGCGTGTGGCTATAGCAAGGGCGTTGGTAAATAACCCGTCTTTGGTGCTGGCGGATGAACCTACGGGGAATTTAGATACCAAGACTTCGTACGAGATCATGAATATTTTTGGTAAAATACAGGAGGCAGGCAATACTATAGTGCTGGTAACGCACGAAGAAGATATCGCTCGTTATGCCAAAAGGATCGTTCGCCTGAGGGATGGCGTTATTGAAAGCGATAAAAGAACGTCTGAAGCAGCGGTAGCGCTGTAATGAGTAAAAGGCTGATCCTGCAGCATGATTCCTGTTTTACAAGAACTAACCGTTATGTCCTTTAAAATATATACCAAAACCGGCGATAAAGGCACAACTTCACTGATCGGGGGAACCAAAGTACCCAAGTCGCATTTGCGCATTGAGGCATATGGAACCGTGGATGAGCTGAACTCAAACATCGGCTTATGCAAAGATTCCCTTGATGATGAACAAAGCCGCAAAGTATTGCAGGATGTGCAGTGGCATTTGTTTTCCATAGGGGCAGCGCTTGCCTGCGATCCTGCCAGGGAAACCAAAATGCATATCCCCGATATTCATGAATCCGATATTGTTTCACTGGAAAAAGAGATAGATAGGATGAATGAGACGCTTCCACCGCTGAAGCATTTTATTTTACCCGGCGGTCACAGCACCATATCCTACCTGCATATCGCCCGCTGTGTTTGTCGCCGTGCAGAAAGATGCTGCGTGCACCTGGAAACCGAAAAAGAGAAGATAGCACCCCTTATACTGGTATACCTCAACCGCCTGAGCGACTACTTATTTGTACTGGCAAGATATGCCGGGCACCTCCTGAAGATTGAAGATATTCCCTGGAAGCCCCGCGGATAACCGGCGCCAGTTACTCACTACTCACTACTCACAACTCACTACTCACTACTTACCCCTCCCTCTTCCATTTCCCACATTCCCTTACATTTGCATAAACGGATCAGGGCATGGATAATTTTATTGTATCGGCGCGCAAATACCGCCCGCAAACTTTTAATACCGTGGTGGGTCAGGCGCACATTACCACTACCTTAAAGAATGCGATCAAAAACAAACAACTGGCGCATGCTTTTTTGTTTTGCGGACCAAGAGGCGTAGGCAAAACCACCTGTGCCCGTATCCTGGCAAAAACCATCAATTGCGAAAACATGCAGGAAGATGGCGAAGCCTGTAATGTTTGCGAATCCTGTAAATCATTTAATGACGGTGCTTCCCTTAATATTCACGAATTAGATGCAGCGAGCAACAACTCTGTAGATGATATCAGAACGCTTACGGAGCAGGTGCGCTTTTCGCCCCAGGCCGGGAAATACAAAGTGTATATTATAGATGAGGTGCACATGCTTAGCTCCTCGGCTTTTAACGCCTTTTTAAAAACGCTGGAGGAACCGCCGCCCTATGCCATTTTTATTTTAGCCACTACCGAAAAGCATAAGATACTTCCCACCATATTATCACGCTGCCAGATCTTCGACTTCAAAAGAATTACGCCCAACGATACCGTTGAGCATTTGCAGGAGATCTGCGACAAAGAAAAGATCACATCCGATAAAGCAGCACTCCAGGTGATCGCCCAAAAAAGCGAGGGCTGCATGCGGGATGCGCTCAGTATTTTAGATAAGATCGTAAGCTTTACCAATGGCGAGCTCAGCTATCAGAACACCCTGGAACACCTGAACATACTGGATGCAGATTATTATTTTAAGCTCATGGAAGCCATGCTGGAGCAGGATCTGGGCAGCGCCCTGCTGTTGTATGATGACATAGACCGCAAAGGGTTTGAAGGTGATCTGGTGTTGAATGGCTTTGCCGAATTTGTGCGCAACCTGCTGGTGTGCAAAGATGAAAAAATAGCCGGGCTGCTTGAAGTGGTGGAAAGCTTTAAAGGCCGGTATGTGGCTACAGCGCAAAAGATATCACCGGCATGGCTGATCAGCGCATTGAATGTTTTGAATGAAGCAGAGATCAATTATAGAGGCGCACGAAATAAGAAGCTGCATACAGAGCTTACCTTCATCAAGCTCACCTACCTGAGCCAGGCAGTAGAGCTGGTGAATGAAGGCGGCACAGTTAAAAAAAAACGTACTGATGCAGCAAAGCCTGTGGCATTTAAAAACATAAGACCCGCAGTACTGAAGGAGACAGCTCCGGAAGGCAATACATCTCCTGCACCAAACAAACCGGCATCAACGGATAATGCCAGGCTGATCATTGAAAGCAGTATGGTGGAAGAGGAAGAAACACCATATGGCCACGGGGAGGTAAAACCGGTAGCCCATCCCGGTAAGCCGGTTACGGGCGGAATGGCAGCGCAGGCGCCGGTTACAGCCACACCTACGCTTGGGGCCCTGTCTAAAATACGCAAGCAGATCGTTCAAAAGCAAACACAGTCCAATCATACCACAAAGCCCTTAACTGTAGAAAACCTGCAGGAAGCCTGGAGCAGCTATATAGACAGGCTGGCGGAGCAAAAAAACCATTCTGCCGTTACCAACTTTAAGCTGGCGCAATTAAGGGTAACGAACAGCAGCAGCTTTGAGATAGTGGTGGAAAGCAATATCCAGCAAAAGTTTATTGAGCAGGAACGCGGGGCATTGATTGAACATCTCCAGTCTTTTTATAATAACCGCTCTCTTTCCTATGCTATCCATATAGAAGAAGCCATGGATAGCGGCGCACCGCAGGAGCGCCCGCTCACCAGCCGCGAGCAATACCTGAAAATGATTGAAGAATACCCGCTGGTGAAAGAATTGAAAGAACGCCTGAAATTGGAGCTGGATTATTGATCCGTTCATTTCGCGGACTATGTTCTATATTGGGAAACGCGTTTGCTTATAAGAGAGGATATATCTCTTTTTTTGCCATTATCAAACTGCTTAAATGCCACTTCACAACATTGACCTCATTGTAGTTGCGCTTTTTTTCCTGAGCATGATCGTTATCGGCATATGGTCTTATTTCAAAAATAAAAGTCCGGAAGACTATTTCGTGGCCGGTGGAAAGCTGCCCTGGTGGCTGGCCGGTATTTCCCATCATGTATCCGGGCATAGCGGCGCTGTGTTCGTGGCCTACGCGGCGGTAGCATACACGCATGGTTTCACCGTGTACATGTGGTGGGCTTTTCCGGTGGCTATAGCTATTATTGCAAGCGCAAAAATATTTCCTGCATATTGGGTAAGACTTCGGAAAAACTTGCGGATACAGTCGCCGCTCGAATACCTCAGCACACGATACAATCTTGTTACGCAGCAGATCATGGCATGGAGCGGCGCTATTTTAAAAGTGTTTGATGTTGGGGCAAAATGGGCCGCTATAGGCATTTTGCTCAATGTAGTAGCAGGCATCCCTATGACTCAGGGTATTTTGATCTCAGGTGTTGTTACACTTATTTACGTTACTTTCGGAGGGCTTTGGGGCGTTATCATTACCGACCTGATACAGTTTATCGTGCAGGTGCTTGGCGGCGTGGTTATGTTTGTGCTGGTGGTAAAGAAACTGGGCGGAACAGATTCTGTAACGGGTGTCTGGAAGCAATTGCCACCGGAACACAGTTATTTGTTTAATGATCCTTATACTGCGGGTTTTGTTGCAGTGATGTTCCTGCTTTATTTTTTGAGTTATAATGGTGGTAGCTGGAGCCTCGCTACACGTTATATTTCTTCACCTTCAGAAAAAGAAGCTGCTAAAGCAGCCAGGTTGTCGGGTTATCTGTATCTCATTTGGCCGCTTATACTTTTTTTCCCCATGTGGGCGGCGCCGGTTATCATTCCGGGGCTTGATAGCCCCGACACATCGTATGGAAGGCTGATGCTTGAAATTTTGCCGCAGGGGATGATCGGGTTGGTCATAGCTTCCCTTTTTGCGGCAACCATGGGTATGACATCTTCTGATGTAAATACCATTGCAGCGGTCATTACAAGAGATATACTTCCAGTGGTATCTAAGAAATTTGCAAACGATGCGCATCCCCTGCGCACCGCACGGATCACCACTTTTATATTTACATTGGCCACAATTGTTGTTGCCGTTAATTATGAACGCTTTGGCGGTGTGCTGGGTTTAATAGTGAACTGGTTTGGCGCACTGCTGGGTCCAACGGCATTGCCATTGTTGCTTGGATTGCTTCCCGCATTCAGATCCAGCGGACCGGGCGCGGCTATTGCTTCTATTGCCGCCGGGATAGTTACTTTTATTGTTACTAAAAATACAGAACTCAACAGCCTGGCACTGGAAGTAGGTTTGCCTACGCTTGTTTCGGCAGTGGTGTATATTGTGGTGGGATTGATGACAAGGACGGTTCCCGTTACCGTAAACAACCTGATGGAAGCACTGAAAAAGCCGGCATCATAATAAAGATAACGGAAGCCAATATATCGGTAAGCCCATTCATTCCCCGAATGGGAAAAAGAACAAAGAAAAGTTACAAGCAATAAGATAAGCAGGAATATTTCCCTATGCATGTTAACCCGGAAGGTACAATCATATACGCTGTTGCGCAACAGAGGGTATTCAAAGTATGAAACACAGGAAGAAAGATCGTTTAACTAAAACTTACTACAATGAACACAACGGTAACATTTTTTTCAATTCATGACAGAGCCAGAGCGTTGTTTGTGGTTTTTGCGTTTGTAACCGCGTTTCTTCCCGCGAAACTTTCCTTTTCCCAGGAAAAAGCCACCGCTCAGGCAACGGTAGATGCAGGATTTGCAAGTATAGATATTACACCGGCTACTCCCATACGCATGGCCGGGTATGCAGCAAGGCTGAGCACCGAAGCAGATAGTATATTGCAGCCTATAGCTGCAAAAGCGCTTGCACTTGGCAGTGATGAGCAGCATCCTTCCGTGCTGATCACCGTAGACCTGGTAGGCATTCCGTGGCGTATTACTAAAAATGTTGTTGATTTCCTGTCGAAAGAAAAAGGCATTGATCCGGCACAGGTTGCCATTTACGCATCTCATACACATGGCGGACCCGAATTGGGCAACCTGATCAATATACTGCAATACCGCGACGGGCATTTTAGCGATGCTCTTCCGGCACTGGATCAGTTGATCCATATTACCCAATACACTGAGCAGCTTACGCAGAAACTGAAAGATGTGGCTGCGGCTGCATTAAAGGATCGCAAACCTGCGCTTATATCCTGGGGGCAGGGCCAGGCCTTATTTGCAGCCAACCGCCGCACAAAAGGTGGCCCGGTAGATGTGGCATTGCCCATCTTGAAAATTACTGACCCCGGCGGCAGTTTAAGAGGCGTTTTTATCAATTACGCCTGTCACGGTACCACGCTTGGCGGGGATGTGCATAAAATTCATGGCGACTGGATCGCAGAGGCGCACCGTGTTATTGAAGCCCGGCACCCCGGCACCGTGGCTTTGATTGCGCTGGGCTGTGCCGGCGATGCCAATCCTTCACCAAGGGGAAAGCTCGAAGATGTTCAGCAGCATGGTAAAGAAATTGCAGACAACGTAGATAAATTGCTGACCGCGCCATTGCAGCCGTTGAATCACCCGCCCGGCGGCAAAATGAAATGGGTTAAATTGCCTTATTCAAAAGTGCCGGATATTACAGAACTGGTGAACCTTACCAAAGATGAATCCATAAAAGGATATTATGCGCGGCTTGCACTTGAAAGCGTGGAAAGGGGAGAAGCCATTCCTTCTGAATTGGATTACCCGGTGCAGGTGTGGAATTTCGACAACAAAATGGCGATGGTAAACCTTGCCGGTGAAGTGGTGGTGGATTATTCCACCAGGCTTAAAGATGAATATGGCGCTGAGCGGCTTTGGGTGAATGCCTATGCAAATGATGTGCCCTGTTATATCGCCTCCCGCCGCATACTAAAAGAAGGCGGGTACGAAGCGGAAGCCAGCATGTACTGGTACAATAAACCCTCGCCCTTTGCTCCCGAAGTGGAAGATATTATCATACATGCAGCAGATGAGCTGATGCCTGCAGCGTTTAAGCAAAGCAGGCCTGTGGTAAACCGCCGCGAACGCATTGAAAGTGAAGAAGACGGCTCATATCGTTTGTCTGCATGGCTGGCCGGTACCGAAGGCAGCCGTATCAAATACATGCCCGGGTGGAAAGCCTTTGGCTGGTTTGATGCCAAAGACCAGGCAATATGGGACGCGGATATAAAAAAGAGCGGGAAGTACGACGTTTATCTCGAATGGTCGGTTTCGGATGCGGCAGCGGGCAAGTCTTTTGTGGTTGCAGCGGGAAATAAAAGCATAGAAGCAAGAGTAGGGAAAACAGGATCGTGGTTTACCTATCATACAAAAAAGATAGGTGCGCTCCGGTTAAAGGAAGGTATACAAACGATCGTTTTGAAATCAGCCTCCGGCAAAGAGAAGGGCTCTATGTTTGATGTGCGGGAAATAAGGCTGGTGCCGGTAAAGTAACCCATGATATGGCTAAATGCGCTTACTCAGACAATTCAATTGTTCATTCTAAAAATCAACAGGTGCGTAAAACATCCCACAGCCGTTCCCGCCGTAGTTTTTTGGTGAACACCGGTGTTTTTGCATTGGGAAGTGCAATGCCCCTCAACCTTATTGCCGGCGATGCTGCAAAGAAAAAAGAGCCGGTCATTGATATCCATCAGCATATTCACTACCTGTCGCGGACAGACGAAGAACTGGCCGCACACCAGGAGGCGATGGGCATTACCACCACTATACTTCTTCCTGCAGGCAGGCCTGTCAATTCGCCGTCTACGCACCAGGGCGTTTCCAACGGCTTACAGGCAGCGGTGGGCGGCAATGCAGAAACTTATTTGTTTGCTAAGGAGCATAAAAAGCATTTCAGGTTTGGTGCGTGTGCTGTGCCCGACTTGCCCGATGCTGCTTATGAAATTGAAAAATACCTGAAGCTGGGGGCAGTGGTGATCGGCGAATTGAAGTTTGGTGTGGAATGCGATTCACCTGAGATGCATAAGATATACCGGTTGGCACAGCAGTACGATGTTCCGGTATTGATGCACTGGCAGCACACCATGTACAATTACGGTTTTGAACGCTTTTATAAGATACTGGAACAATATCCCCGGGTGAATTTTATTGGTCATGCGCAAACATGGTGGGCCAATATAGATAAAAACAATACCGACCAGTCGGTAATGTACCCCAAAGGTGCTGTTACACCCGGCGGCATCACCGACCGCTACCTCAGCGATTACCATAATATGTATGGCGACCTGTCGGCGGGATCGGGTTTAAATGCGCTTACCCGCGATGAGGCACATGCGAAAGCATTCCTGGAAAAGCATCAGGATAAATTATTGTATGGAAGCGATTGCCCCGACCCGTTTGGTACTGTTGCATCCGGTAAATGTTCCGGGGCAAATGATATAGAAGCCATCAGGAAGCTGTCGGGTAGTAAGAGAACGGAAAGGAGACTGCTTTATGAAAATGCCAAAAAACTGTTTAAACTGTAATACGATGATCAATTTCTTCAGGAATAGTTTTGAAATATACCTTGCTGCACTGATGCTTATTTTTTTTATTTCATCGTGCATGAATAAATCGCGGTACCCCGGCCCATTGTCGCCCGGGGCATCAATCAAAACCTTCAGGCTTGATGAAAATTTCAAAGCGGAAATTTTTGCTGCGGAGCCATTGGTGATAGACCCTGTGTGTATGCAGTTTGATGAAGAAGGCAATGTGTATGTGGTAAGCATGCCGGATGCGTATAAGCCGGATGCTGTAAAAGGAAAGGGCAGGATCGTAATGCTGAAAGATCTGAATAGTGATGGACGTGCTGATACAGCTATGGTTTTTGCCGATAGTTTAAAAGAAGCCACGAGCATACTGCCCTGGGATGGAGGGCTGCTGATAGCGGCTGCGCCCAATATCATGTATTATAAGGATACTGATGGGGACGGGCGGGCCGATCACAAAGAAATACTGTTTACAGGTTTCTTTACGGGCAACGAAGAAGCGCAGATCACCAACCTCAGGTTTGGCATTGACAACTGGATATACGCCAACAATACGGGGCAGGCCGGCGAAGTGACTTTTACCAGAAAGCCGAAAGCCCCCAAACTGGTCATGCGCGGGGCCGACTTCCGGTTCAGGCTTGACCGCAACCAGTTTGAACTTGCTACCGGCCCGGGACAATTCGGCCTGGCGCTTGATGATTGGGGGCACCGTTTTTTCACCACCAATTCCATCCATATTTCACAGGTGGTTATCCCTCTGCGGTATCTGGCGAGGAATCCCTACCTGCCTTCCAACCTTAAAGCTGCTGTGGCAAATATCTCCGACCATGATCCCCTGATGTACCAGTTGTCGGAAACGCCCTACTGGCGGCAGGAAAGAACGAACAGGCGCAATAAAGATTACCAGGAAAATCATCTTGACCGTGTTGAATATGCAAGAGATCATTTTACGGCTGCTTCGGGTGGCACTTACTATGGGGGAGATGCTTACCCCGGGGAATACCACGGCAATATTTTTACGGGCGATGCTTCCGGTAACCTCGTGCACCGTGATGTGCTATTGTCTTCCGACAGCACGCCCCATTATATAGCCGCAAGAGCAGAAGCGGAAAAGAGCAAAGAATTCCTGGCTGCCACCGATACCTGGTTCCGTCCTGTGAATTTTTCGGTAGGCCCGGATGGCAATTTGTATGTAATGGATATGTATCGCCAGCATATTGAAACCCCCATTTCTATTCCTGACGACCTGGAAGCAGATATGGATTTCAATGCAGGTAATATTTACGGCCGTATTTACAGGATTGTTTCACAAAATAACCCTGCCGGGAAAACGGCAAAGCCCCAACCGGGAAGCGCAAAACCTGAAGAGCTGGTACAACTGCTCGCGCACAAAAACCAGTGGTGGCGTATGCAGGCGCAGCGTCTTTTGCTGCAACGGCACGATAAGGCAGTTGTTCCCGCGGTGAAGGAATTGTTTAACCAAAGCAATGACCCGCGTGCAAGGCTTCACGCCCTGTATGTGCTGGAAGGATTGGATGCCCTGGATGCTGATATCGTACGATCGGCCCTGGAAGATGTTGCTGCAGGAGTGCGTGAACATGCAGCCATGCTTGCAGAAAGATTTCCATCCTGCATGAAAAGTGTGCTGCAGTTGATTAAAGATACTTCGGTGAGGGTAGCTCTCCAGGCAACACTGAGTGCAGGTGAATTTAACGATCCTTCTGTTGCAACTGCTTTAGCCGATGCCGTAATGCTGCACGGACATAGCGCATGGTTCAGGACTGCAGTGTTGAGTTCCGTACCGGGGTCATCTGTTGAATTATTGAAGGCCTTACCAACCATTGCTTTTTATGATACGGCTGCCGACTGGAAATTTACTTTTTGTGAGGCGCTGTGTAAAGTGATCGGCACCCGCAACAGCAGGCAACAGGTTGAAGCATTGTTACAATATATGGCAGGGGCGGATCTTGCAGACCAATGGAAGGCAGCCTGCGTCAGGGGGCTCGCTGCGGGACTGCAAAATGCAGAAGGAGCGGGCGATGCGGCGAAAGAAAAGTTGAAAGCTATTGAAGGCGAAGCGCAAAGCAATGCATCCGCAGCACTGCAAAGCCTGAAACGGTTGTATGAGATAAAATAAATTACCCGTACAAAACGATAAACGAACTACGCTATGAACTGGTTACTTTTTCCGCAAAAAGTAACAAAGAAAGAATAGTTGAACAATCAATCACCAGCTAACTTTTCAAAGTCTGTAACTATGAATCCGTACTATGCACCTATTGATTCGCGTCGGGGTCTTCATCAAAAGCTGTTGTGAGATAGCCATGAGACCCTGACGCCGGCATCAGTCTCTTATCAAAAAACATTAAGCTGCTGCCGGGGTTCCATTCCGCCCGGTTGCCGGGTTGTGGAGATCCTGTCGGGAAAGAAATTATCACACATAAAAAACGATCCTAACCATTTCTTTCTTAAGTTTAAAAAAAATTCATCTTCCCTTATTTCTAAAACATTTGTATGAGCCACCATTTCAGCCGGAGAAAATTCATTAAAACAGTGGGAATAGGCGCCGCGGGGTTTGCCATATTGCCTTCGTTATACAGCAAAGCCGCACCCAGCGATAAATTGCGTATTGCACATATCGGGCTGGGTGGCATGGGCAACAATCATATGAAATGGTTTGCCAATATTCCCGAGGTGGATATTGTTGCGCTTTGCGATGTGGATGAACTGCACCTGGGCAGCACACTCAAAACCCTGCAGGGACTTCAACCCGGTACAAAGGCACAAACCTACGGCGATTTCAGGCGCATCCTTGACCGGAAGGATATTGATGCCATTACCTGTGCCACTCCCGACCATTGGCACGCTACAATTGCATCGCTTGCTTTTCAGTCCGGCAAAGATGTGTAT
>NZ_DAOMOZ010000054.1:0-23677 GCF_035444585.1 Agriterribacter sp. | reverse complement strand
TTTCGCCGCTCACCTTTCGCATTGTCATGTACAATTTTCCCCCTTCAAACGCCACTTCAGTGTCTCCTTCATGGATCAATACCATTTGTGCAGGGATTGGCTTTAACGGAGATATAACCAACCAGTTCCGGTTCCGGAGCATCCTGTGCGTTGAAGACAATATAAATTTTCCCGTTCCTGCATACAAAAGCGAAACCGCATCTTTGATTTGCTTTGCTGTAAAGCCGTAGTTTTTTATGATTTCAAATAACACTGTCGTTAAAGGTACAGTCTTAGAAAGTTTGCATACGGGTATAAATACTTCATCACCTCTTTCTTCCAGCAATTTTTTTTTGTGAACTGTAATGGATTGCAAATACAGTAGCTCAATTTCACGAAAACGGTCAATATTGGCAATTATATTTGCCCGGGCAGACGGGTAAATTTCCTGAATGATCGGCAATAACTGATGCCGCAGATAATTACGGGAATATTTATCCAAATTGTTGCTCGAATCTTCTACAAAACTCAATTGCCTTTCTTTTGCAAAAGCAATTAAATCTTGTTTCCCGGCAAATAACAAGGGTCTCACGATCTTACCCGCTTTGAATTGCATACCTCTCATACCAGCAACGCCCGTTCCCTTAAAAAAGTTCATCAGTACTGTCTCCATGTTATCATCGGCGTGATGGGCAGTAAGGATTTGTACCGGAATATCTTTTTCAGCCTTCAAAGCTATTGCAAGATCATCAAACCATTGATACCTCAGTACTCTCGCTGCAAGCTGTATAGACATTTTACTTTGCAAAGCAAACGCTTCCGTATTAAAACGCTTTATAAATATTTCTGCCCCATAATGCACTGACAATTCTTTCACAAAATGCTCATCCCGCTCACTTTCGTCCCCCCTTAGCTGAAAGTTACAATGAGCGATAATGAACCGGAATGCTGATAAGTGGCAGAGCTCGCATAACACTACGGAATCTACTCCACCGCTTACGGCAAGCAACAATAAATCGCCGGAGTTAAAAAGTTTTTCTTTTCGAATGTTGTTTTTAAACAATTGTAATAAATCATTCATAGTTACTTTTAAACCCCTTACAGAATAATTGAATCAGTTACTCAAATTTTAATTCTTCATAAGCAGCCCGTAACTCATTAAAAGTCCGTTGGTTCCCCGATTGTAGCGCCGTTGTCATGCCTCGTTCGTACCATTTCAATGCAGCCTCAGCATCTCCCGCACGCTCAAGCAATTTAGCCAACTGATAATATGAACCTACATAAGCGGGGTCGTTTTCCAATACGCTCTCCAATAGCTTCCTTGCTTCCGTATCATTGTTCTTTTTTATATACTCTAAAGCAAGAGCATGCTTTAAAAAACTGTCATCTTTCGATCTTTCCAACAAAAGCAACAATGAATCAATACGTTCTGGATTTTTCAACTTTTAAGATTTTTGAACATCTGTATTTAAAATTAAGCATAAATAAATTTCATACTTAACTCAACGCATTTCAAAGTTTTATGAGGCGGTCAACAAGATCTTTGTTCATTCCTTTTCAACAAATATCTCCATTTTTAACCGAAATCAATCCTGATTTTATGTTTTGCCGAATAATTTGCATGTTTTTTGCTGATAGATCGTTTTAATTTAATAACCCGGTCACTCCAATTCCTGAATCGCTGTGAAAATTGTTAAATCCCTTACTTTTTGTTTCATAATTTTAAATTACTCAGTCTCAGCCCAGATAAATGCAGAGGATAGTCTTGCCCTCGTCGATTTATATAATAGTACCAACGGACCTGGTTGGAAAAACAATAATAACTGGCTTAATAAAGAAGTACGGGAATGGTATGGTGTTTCTGTAACTGATAAAAGAGTTACAGGACTTGCCCTGGTTAATAACGAGCTAGGCGGGGCGCTCCCCTCTTCTTTAGGAAATCTTTCGGCAATTACCGGCATTTTTTTGAGTAAAAATAATATACAGGGAACGATTCCCGCCAGTATCGGAAGCTTACCAAAACTCAGGTTCCTCCACCTGAGTTACAATCAAATAACAGGCAATATTCCCGATGAACTTGGCAACGCTACTACTCTAAGTGAGGTTCATCTCAATCACAATAAGCTAACCGGAACCATACCTGAATCTTTACGTAAACTTACCCGCCTTTCTGAATTGCTGTTAAACCACAATCAGTTAACCGGAAGCATTTCGGGGGGGCTTGGCGACATCCAGGTCAAAATACTGAATTTTAGCTTTAACCAACTTAGTGGCACCATTCCTCCACGATTAGCAAGGATACGTAACCTGATAGAACTCAGATTAAATAACAACGAGTTGACCGGCGAAATACCTTTGGGTTTGGCACCCGTTATATGTTTTATGCTTGATCTAAGTTCAAACAATCTGTCCGGCGAAATACCTTCTGATTTGAGTAATAATACTACCATGGTCCACATTAACCTCAGCAACAATTCTCTGACAGGACAAATTCCTGCTTCTTTGGGGAATATGCCCGGATTACAATCACTCGAACTTGACAGCAACCAACTCACCGGCTCGATACCACCCTCATTTAAGAATCTGAACAGGCTTGTACATTTAAACCTTATGAATAATCAGCTTACAGGAAGTATACCTGACGGGCTCTGCAGTTTACCCGATTTACAGTTCTTGCAGTTAAGCAATAACCAGTTTACATTTGATGGTATGGAATGCGTAGGGCAACAAAATATTCTATCTATGTTTACTGATTATGCGTATTCCAATCAAAAACAACTTACGCTTAATTATAAAAGTTCAGAACTTTCGCTTACGGCAGGAGGAAATCTTGCAAATAACACCTACTACATTTACAAAGACAGTGTATTGCTGGAAACGCTTAAAGGAGACTCGACTTTTGCGGTAGGTGAAGGAGGAAAATATTGGGTGGAAGTTACCAATGATCTGGCTGACCAATTGACCCTTTACAGTAGCCCGGTTGATGTGAGCAACAGCATCATACTACCTCTTACCTGGCTGGATTTTACAGCAGTGAATTGTTCAGACAATATTTGTTTGCGATGGGAAACAGAAAACGAACAAAATACAGCTCATTTTGAAATTGAAAGAAGTACTGATGGCAAAGATTTTGAACAAATCGGGACCCGTCCGTCAGCAAATACACCTGGCAAACACAGTTATAGTGCAACAGATTATTCGGCGGTAAATGGCATAAATTTTTACCGGATCAAACAGGTAGACTCAGATGGAAAGTTTACATATAGTGATGTCGCGAGCGCAAGGATAAAAACCAGCGGCATATTAACGATAGTACCTAACCCTGCCAATAATTTTATAATATTAAAAGGAATAGAAAAGGCAGAAAAAGTAACCATTTACAGTGCCACCGGACAAATATTTAAACAATGGCAAAATGTAAATGGATACCAGGAACTGAATATCGCAAATCTTCAGCAGGGTATATATATGCTAAAAGTGCAGTACAGTGGGAAAGAAACAATACATAAACTGATAAAGCTGTAAATTACGGCTTATACAATTTTGTTTACTGTACAAACACCAATAAAATCAGCATACGGCCCATTTTTGAAGAGGCTAATCGGCACAAGTAGCACAGAACCTCTTCTTTTGAAGATTTAAAGAAAGTCAGGAAAAACAATTTCTAAAATTCTTCCTGGAATCATAAAATCACTTATTATATTTGCAATATATAAATAGTTGCATAAACAACTTTATATACCGCAGACAATTGATCAATTGACCGTTCCTATGTATATGCAGGTTACCTGACCTAAAATAAAAATCAAAAACAGATGAAAATACTGGTTTGTATCAGCAAATCTCCCGACACTACTGCAAAAATTGCTTTCACCGATAACAATACCCAATTCGCTACTGCCGGTGTACAATGGATCATTAATCCGTACGACGAGTGGTATGCACTTGTAAGGGCTATTGAGCTCAAAGAGAAAGACAGTACTGTTGCACTGCACCTGGTAACCGTGGCGGGTGCCGATGCGGAACCTGTTATACGCAAAGCCCTGGCATTGGGAGGAGATGAAGCCATTCGCGTGAATGCCGACAGCCGTGACAGCTTTTTTGTTGCCTCTCAAATAGCCGAAATTGCCCGGCAGGGCAGTTATGATCTTGTGTTTACAGGTAAGGAAACCATTGATTATAACGGATCTTCTGTTGGCGGTATGGTAGCAGAATTGCTGGATATGCCCTATGTTGCTTTGGCTACACATTTCGAATTGAATGGAAATACAGCAACGATTACACGCGAGATTGAAGGGGGAGAGGAAGTATGCGAAGTAAATACGCCAGTGGTGGTAAGCTGTCAGAAGGGAATGGCTGAAGCAAGGATCCCCAATATGCGCGGTATTATGGCTGCCAGAACCAAACCGTTAAAAATAGTAGAACCTGTAGCCGCCGAAAGCTTAACGGGCATTGTAAATTTTGAGCTACCACCTGCGAAAGCAGGCGTAAAACTCATACCTGCCGACAATCCGGGTGAGTTGGTAAGGTTACTGCACGAAGAAGCAAAAGTAATTTAAACATTCCCCAACAAATTTAAAATTTCAAATCCCCAATCTCAAATTTACAATGTCGGTACTCATATTTATAGATCAATCGGAAGGACATATCAAGAAAGCATCTTTTGAAGCGCTTTGCTATGGTTCAAAACTGGCCGCACAGTTGGCAGTGCCTGCCGAAGGCATTGTATTAGGTTCCGTACATGACGATCTGACCGCGCTGGGCCAATATGGTGTAAAAAAAATACATCATGCGCCCGATCCCCAGCTGGATCACCTCGATGCACAGGTATTTACGAGTGTACTGGCACAGGCAGCTGAGGCAACCGGCGCCAAAATGATCGTATTTTCCAACAACGCAGATGGCAAAACAATTGCGCCGCGTTTATCAGCCCGGCTAAAAGCAGCTCTGGTAGCAGGCGCAACAGCACTTCCCGACACAGCAAATGGCTTTGTTGTAAAAAAATCGGTGTTTTCAGGAAAAGCTTTTGCCAATATTGCCCTTAATACCGAGATCAGGATCATTACACTAAATGCCAATTCATTTCCCGTAACAGCTTCCGGGGATGGGAACGCAGAAATTATTCCGTTTAAGCCCGTCGTGGATGCAACCAAAATAAAGGTTATATCAACCAATAAAGTGAAGGGAGAAGTACCCCTGAGTGAAGCAGAAGTGGTGGTAAGCGGAGGACGTGGATTAAAGGGACCTGAAAACTGGGGGATGATTGAAGAGCTGGCTAAACTGCTGGGAGCCGCTACTGCATGCAGCCGGCCGGTTGCAGATGCCCACTGGCGCCCCCACCACGAACATGTAGGACAAACAGGACTGGCGATAGCACCCAATTTATATATTGCCATTGGCATTTCGGGTGCTATACAACACCTGGCAGGTGTAAACAGAAGCAAAACAATTGTTGTTATCAATAAAGATCCCGAAGCACCCTTTTTTAAAGCTGCCGATTACGGAATTGTTGGCGATGCTTTTGAAGTATTGCCCAAAATAATAGAAGAAGTTAAAGAGCTGAAAGGCGTAGCATGAGAAAACACGTTCCTTACACACCGCCCCGGTTTAAACCGGGGCGGCTTTTTTAATGCCCGCGGAGGACTACCTGTTTTACAAAATTCTTGTACATTCGCAGCAGAATATGAAGAAAATAGAACTGGAAATAGTAGCATTATCGCACAGCATTACTCAGACACACTCTTATGCCGTTGTACTGGGTGAAACAAACGGGTTAAGGCGCCTGCACATTGTAATTGGGGGATTTGAAGCCCAGGCCATTGCAGTGGCTTTGGAAAGAATGCAGCCCAGCAGGCCGTTAACACACGACCTGATGAAAAACTTCATGATGGCATTTAATATTGAACTTCATGAAATTATCATCAGCGACCTGCAGGAAGGCATATTTTATTCGAAACTTTTGTGCAGCAATGAACACGATACGGTTGAAATAGATTCGCGCACTTCCGACGCATTGGCCCTGGCGGTTCGTTTTGGGTGCCCTATTTATACTTACGAGCATATCCTGGAAAGTGCCGGTATACTGATGGAAGATTCGGGCAAAAAGAAAAAGACGGAAGAAGACCAACAACTGGTGAAAGAAACAGGTTCAAAAGATGACCTGAAAGCCATGTCGTTGGAAGAACTCAATCAGTTACTGGGCGAAGTACTTGAACAGGAAGATTACCTCAGGGCAATTGCCATTCGCGACGAAATCAATCACAGGAAAAAGAAATATTAGTTAAGCTCAACCTCATCAAACTATAATCTGCTGTGGTTCTTTTTCCCAATTGCAAAATCAATATAGGTCTTAACATCGTTTCCAAAAGAGCGGACGCATACCATAATATAGAAACCGTTTTTTATCCCCTGAACTGGCACGATGCTGTAGAACTGACCCCGCAGCCCGCAGGCACCTTTTTCGCTTCGCCTGCGGCACCTGTACAGTTTTCATGCTCCGGACTTCCGGTTCCGGGAAATGTATCAGATAATATCTGTTTGAAAGCCTATCACCTGCTCAAAAAAGATTTTTCCCGTATTCCCCCGGTTAGCATGCATCTCCATAAAACCATTCCTACAGGTGCGGGCCTTGGTGGCGGATCGGCCAACGGTGCATTTACTTTAATGCTGATCAACAAAAAGTTCAACCTCAACCTTTCAATAGAACAGCTTGGTGAATACGCATTGCAGTTGGGCAGCGATTGTCCGTTTTTTATCATCAACCAACCCTGTTATGCAACGAAACGCGGGGAAAAAATGGAAATGATCACACTCAGCCTTTCTCCATATTCATTTTTGATCGTGCATCCCGCGATCCATATTGACACCGCATGGGCATTTTCCAAACTTAAACCCGCGCAACACGCCAAACCGGTTAAAAGCATTGTTCAGCAACCTGTGGAAACGTGGCAAGATGAATTGGTGAATGATTTTGAAGCACCGGTATTCCGCGAATACCCGCAGATAGAAAAGGTTAAAAAAAGGCTCTGCGCTCATGGTGCGCTGTATGCATCGCTTACAGGCAGCGGATCTGCAGTGTATGGCATATTCAGCAAAAACAAAGTGCCTGAATTGAAGTGGGATGAAAATTATACGCAGAAAATAATACAGTAAAACAGGCGGTTGCAGATTCCGGGATGCAGGTTGCAGAGATCTTCATTTTAGACCCCGGCTTATTGTTTATGGTTAAACATCACTTCGGATTCCGGAATCGGGAATTTATGGTTTTTAGTTTTTTATTTATCGTTGTATTCGTTCGATATCGAAATTTAAACCTTCAGACCCGGAACGGATTCAGGTTACACGTGCTGTACCTGTACTTTTGCCCTGCAACTTGTACCGACAAACTTCCAAACTATTCGTATCTTGCAGCACAAACCACGTACTATCACAATCCGGATATACATATTATCCTTCCTGGATCGTAATCTTGATTTTCTCGATCATCAGTAACGGCGGTAAGTTTTCAACCAGCCGGCGGTGATCTCCCCTTTCTTTTCATACCAATTTGTTCAGGTGCTAAACCCTTAAACAATATTTACCATGTCAGCTACTGTATCACTTTCTGAAAAAACAATTTATTATTTAACGCTTGAAGAAAAATATGGCGCTCATAATTATCATCCCATTCCTGTAGTGCTTAACCGGGGAAAAGGCGTATTTGTCTGGGATATTGATAACAACCGCTATTACGACTTTCTCAGCGGATATTCGGCAGTTAACCAGGGGCATTGTCATCCACGCATCATTAATGCACTCATTTTGCAGGCGCAGCAACTCACGCTTACTTCAAGAGCATTTCACAACAATGTACTTGGAGAATTTGAAGCGTTCATTACCGGATATTTCGGGTACGATAAAGTGTTGCCCATGAACACAGGTGTTGAAGCTGTAGAAACAGCGCTCAAGCTTTGCAGGCGATGGGGGTATAAAATAAAAGGCATACCTGAAAACAAAGCCAGGATCATTGTTTGCGCAAATAACTTCCATGGGCGCACGCTCTCCGTTATTTCTTTCAGCACCGATGCGTCATCAACAAAGCAATTTGGTCCTTTTACTCCCGGCTTTGAAATCATTCCTTACAATGATATTGCAGCACTCGGCGCTGCTTTGCAGGATAAAAATGTTGCAGGCTTTTTGGTTGAACCCATACAGGGTGAGGCCGGCGTGGCGGTTCCGGATGAAGGCTACTTAAAAAAAGCAAAAGAGCTTTGTGAAGAGAATAAAGCATTATTCATCGCCGATGAAATTCAAACAGGGTTATGCCGTACGGGTAAGCTTTTGTGCTGCGATCACGAAGGAGTTGTTCCCGATATACTTTTACTTGGAAAGGCGCTAAGCGGAGGCGCATTACCTGTAAGCGCAGTATTGACCAGCGACGAAGTTATGCTTACTATACAGCCCGGTGAACATGGTTCAACCTTCGGAGGGAATCCGCTTGCCTGCAAGGTAGCCATAGAAGCGCTGTCGGTTTTAAAAGAAGAAAAAATGGCTGAAAATGCTGAACAAATGGGCGTTTTGCTGCGAACCGCACTCAGGAGGATCAACTCGCCGCATATTCATGCCATTCGCGGTAAAGGCTTACTGAATGCTATCGTTATCCGGCATACCGATGCCGATGCGGCATGGCGGCTTTGCATGGAGCTAAAAGAAAACGGCTTGCTGGCTAAACCCACTCACGGAGATAAAATAAGATTGGCTCCGCCTCTGGTGATCACAGCTGAACAGGTAAAAGAATGTGCAGGCATTATAGAAAAAAGCCTTTCTGTTTTTTAACAAGGAATATGAAAGTGATTCGCGATTTTTACAGGAATATTTAAACGCCGGTAAATGTTTCACTGATGAAAAAAATAATATTCTTACTATTGTTCGCCGCTGCATCAATGATCCAAACAGCTTATTCACAGGATGAGCCCGAAGAAACAGCACCAAAAAGATTCGACAAATCGAAATTATTTTTCGGTGGCAATTTTGGACTGGGGTTTGGCAGCAATACGTCATCAATAATTGTTTCGCCCCAGGTGGGTTACCGGTTTAACACTCATTTTGCAGCAGGCGCCGGCATTAACTTCAACTATTACAGCTATAAAAACCTTTCCAATGAAAAAACCAGTCTTGGATATACCGGTTTAAATATCTTCGGAAGAGTATATCCCATCCCTTATATATTGCTCCAGGCCCAGCCTGAGCTGAATTATAGCTGGGGATCTATAAAATACCCCGACAATAGTCCTGCTGAAAAATTAAAAGGTCAGTTCGTTCCGTCCCTGTTACTTGGAGGCGGTGCTGCCATTCCAACCGGCGGGAACGGCGCATTACTGCTCATGCTTCAATATGATGTACTGCAGGAGTCGCGCTCGCCTTATGGCAGTAAAGCATTTTTTACGATGGGCTATAATTTTTAAAATTGGTTACAGGTTGCAGGTTACAACGTGAGGGGTTGCATTTCGCTTCGAATTTCGGATTTTGACCTTCGGATTTATCTTTTATTTAAATGAACCTTTGCCGCCTGTGCCATAGTTACCATACTTGCGCCCATCATGATCACATCTTTTATTACAAGCCGGCCGGCACCGCTTAAATAAGGGAACCCATGCTCAGCATCGCCTAATGCAGGCACCCAGGTTTCAGGAGTAGTTATTAAAAACGAAAGCGTTACCAGCGACATCCCAAAGCATAAAAAACTGCCTACGGCAGAAACACCGGGAAATACAGGATACAACGCAATAAGAATGCCGATAAGAACAATAACTGCTCCCAGTCCGTAGGAAAAAGTATACGTATGGTTTTGCTGATGCCATGCAATATTTTCCGGCTTATATTCGCCTTCTTTATTCATATGCTTTTTATATTCCGGTGCATCATATTTATAAAAGAAGTTCATTGTGGGACTGTTGGCCACAAAAGGCACAATACCCGCAGCCTCATACCTGAAAGCCTTTAATCCTCCGATCCACACCAAAACAATTACTAACCCTATGCGGGCAACATGTATACCAACACGTTCTAACCCGGCAACATAATGAAAGAAACTTTTCATTGTCTTTTTGTTTTGGTAAAAATATTGATTATATGTTTAACAGTACTGATGAATTGCGGATGAAGCGATTATATTTTTATATTGCAGTTATGAAAATACTCAATATCACTTTCTGCATTCTGTTCACTATTTCAGCGGCACTACAATACAATGATCCCGACCCCTGGTTGTGGATACCCATATACCTGTATGGCGCAGTGCTGTGCTGGCTGGCTTTCCGCGGAAAGTACTACCCGCGTGCCTGCCTGCTGGGAATAGGAACATATGTATTATATGGACTGTATAAGCTACTCGAAAAAGATGGTGCATGGGACTGGTTAACAAAACACCATGCGGAAAACATTGCGGCAGCCATGAAAGCCGAAACGCCCTGGATAGAAGACACGAGAGAGTTTTTTGGACTGCTTATACTTGCAGGAGTACTCGCTGTTAATTACCTGTATGCAAAAAGAAAAGCAAAAAGCAGGACGTAATTCCTGCTTTTCAGTTGCTCACCACTCACTATTCACTATTCACAATTCACCTCCCCCTACTTTGCTGTCAGTTCCAGCAGCCCCACTCCTATGGTGCTGTCGTCATTTTTATCTTTTGGCCGGCTAAGTATATAAAGATTTTGTTTTTTAGGATCGGTAATTGTTTCAAAGCTGAATTTCAGTTTGGTCATTTTTTGCCTGTCATTAACTGCGGAAGCGTCAAGGATCCCCTCCGCTATCTTTTTGCCGTCGGGCGCGTCCAGCCTTAATTCAAACACATATCCGGTTTTAGGAGCATCTTTACTGTCCTGCCAGCCTGCCAGCAGCTCCGCACCATTTACCCTGTGCAGGTCTATGCTGTCAATGCTGAACCAGCCCTGCTTGTCATTGGGCGCTACCATAAACCTCATCCCGCCGGTATTAACCGTACGGTATGCATCCATATGCGTTACTCCGCCAAAAGTTAATTTACTGCTGCGCAATGCAAAAGCGGCTTCTCCCGAAAGCGGTTTTATTGAAGCGCCCCCTTTATCTGTGTAAGTGGCAGAAATATATAAGGCTTCATTTTCTTTTACCGCTTTAACAGGAATTGAACCCTTTTCGGGTAATGATTTTTTAGCTGCGCCCGGATTTGCCAGCGTAAGGATCCACTGCACAATTTGTTTCGCATCATCTTCCGGCAGGTTGGGATGCGCCGCCATTGCCACTTCTCCCCATGCACCGCTACCGCCTTTAATGATTTTACCGGTAAGATATGTTACGGCATCTCCATTTTTATGATAGCGTTTCGCAACTTCAGTAAAAGACGGGCCGATGGATTTTTCATCTGTTTTATGGCAGGTTTTACAATCCAGCGAAAGCATGATGCTTCTTCCGCTTACGGTTGCCGCAGCAGCTTGATGCCCCTGGGGAATTGCCGCTTTATCAGCGCCTTCCAGAAAATCGGCTGTAACATAAAGATTATCTTTATCAATAACACTTCCTTCTTCCTTATCATTAACCGTAACAGTATAGTTTACAGGCTTGCCGGGGAAATAAAAAGACTGGTTCCCCGCAACCTGAACAGTTACTTCGGGCGCAGTGTTGCCCGCATATACATTTATTACATTGCTCTTTGAAGTTGCGCCTTTCTTATCTTTCACTTCCACAGATACCGAATAGTCTCCGGGCTTATCCAACACAAGCTCAGCTTCAGGCGACGGAGTTTCCTTCGGTTGCCCGCTTCCGGTAGCCCAGGTATAAGTCATGGCATCATTTTCAGGATCTGTTGCATCAACTGTAGCTTTAAGCGTTAAAGGCAATGCCCCGGAAGTTTTATCCACCTTAATCGCAGCTATTTTAGGTGGGCGGTTCCCCCCGTTATAATCTATCCGGCTCAATCCGGCATCTTCATTTTTTGCAAACCAACCGCTTCCATATTCCAAAACATACAGTCTCCCATCCGGCCCAACTTCCATATCAATGGCATTATGCCATTTGGTATGCTCCATGAAAGGCTCCATCTTATCAAAATCGCCGTTTGGCAGCAGCGTTACTGCTTTTATCCATCCTCTTATCCAGTCGTAAATAAATAATTTACCATCGTAATAGTCGGGCAACCTTGTTTTGGCTGGCCACATATCTGTATAATATACAGGACCGGCCATAGCGTTGCGGCCGCCCGTTCCAACCTGTGGAAAATCGGCTGATGCGGCATACGGGTACCAGATAAAAGGAGGGGCTACAGCAGGCAATTCTTTTAAGCCGGTATTGTTACGCGATTCATTCAATGGTTTTTCCGCATCAAATACTTCTCCCGAAGTTCCGGTCGCATAATCATAACGGTTATACGCATAATTTTTTCCTACGAACAACGGCCATCCAAAAAAACCTGCTTTACGTGCCTGGTTCACCTCGTCATAGCCGCGCGGCCCTCTTACACCAAAGCTGTCGGTGCCGGCATCCGGGCCTACTTCGCCCCAATACAGGAAACTATTTTTCTGATCTACGGAAATACGGTAGGGATTGCGGTTACCCATTACGTATATTTCCGGCCGGGTTTTAGCGGTCCCTTTGGGAAACAAATTCCCGTCAGGTATTTCGTATGTTCCATCTTCCTTCACTCTTATCCGGAGTATTTTCCCGCGCAGGTCATTGGTATTACCTGAACTTCTCCTGGCATCGTATTGCTCATGTCCCGGACGATCATCCAATGGCCCGTATCCCTGGTTGGTATAGGGTTGATTGGGTTCATTAAAAGGCGTGGAATTATCACCTGCGGAAACATACAATAACCCATCTGGCCCGAAAGCGATAGAGCCGCCGGTATGACAGCAAATTTCTCTCTGCGAATAAAACTGCAGGATCACCTGCTCTGTTTTTGCGTCAAGTGTATCGTTTTCAAATTTAAACCGGGAAAGGCGGTTTACTGAAGTATCTGCGGGACTGTAAAAAATATATACCCAGTGGTTTTTACTGAAATCAGGGTCTTTACTGATGCCCAAAACACCCTCCTCGGCATTGGCTCCGGCAGTGCTTGTTTTAAAGTATGCATTTAAAAAACCAACCTGCTTCAGTTGCCTGGTTTCATTTTTATACAGCATGATCTCTCCCCTGCGCTGTGTAACAAGTATATCAAAATTAGGGAGGATGGTCATTTCGGTGGGCTCAAAAAAACCGGCCTGGATTAAAGGTGTTTTGGTAAACCTGTCTTCATCAGGAGGGTATTGGGAGATTACACCGCTATAGTCTAACTTCTCATTGCCGCCAATTGCGTATTGGATACCTCCCAGGATATGCTGTAAATACAGGGGATCGCTGTACGATTCGTCGGTATGTCCCAACTCTGTATAAAACGCCCTTCCCCCGTCATATTCGTGATACCAGGCCATAGGATGATTGTCTCCGTTTTTCCCGCCTTCATAGCTTTTCTCATCAATAGCAATAAGCACATGAACATCCTTGCTCAGCTTCTTAAAATTGTACCATTCGTCTTTCCTTGTCCATACATCCGGCAAATGTTTGGTTGATGCATGATTTTTATCTTTCACTATCAATTTGGCTTCCTGCTGACGGGGATGGCTTTCAAAATTAGCACCTGCCAACCGGGTATACCAGCCCCAGTCGTACTCCGCATCAGTAGCCGCATGTATCCCCACATAGCCGCCGCCTGCCTGTATATACCGTTCAAACGCAATACGCTGAACCGTATTGAACAAGGGCCCTGTGGTGTTTAAAAAAACAACCGCGGAATATTTACGCAATATGTCTTCCTCAAACATATTGGCGTCGGATGTAGTGTCTACCTCAAAATCATTTTCAGCACCCAGCTTCTGAATGGCGGAAACACCCGCAGGTATCGACTGGTGATGATAACCTGCCGTTTTGGTAAAAACCAGTACCCGTGGCTTGCCACTGCGTTTATTACAGGCCAATAAAAAAAAGAGCACGGAGCAACATATAAAGAGCGGGAAGTTTTTCTTCATTGTGGTTGAAATATTTTTTTTAAGAAGGATAAATGTAAGTGCATTTCGCCAAATAAAATTATTCGTCTAATAAATTGTCAGGGATTTATTACAGATTGGCGCTGGCGTAAGAACTGCAATTCAATGATTCCATGCCTGCTCCAGTTTGTTAAAAAGTAGTTATTGAACAGGCTTCACTGCAGAATGTATCTCTATGCATTCCACAGCTTCCAACTGGCTTCGGCCTGCGCAATCAGCATATCGTGCCCGTTCTGTATGGCCGCGCCACGTTCCTCCCCTTTTTTCAGGAATAATGTTTTGGCGGGATTATAAATTAAATCAAAAAGGAAGTGCTGGTTTCCTATTGCTTCATATGGTATATCGGGGCAATTTTCTGTATCCGGGAAAGTGCCTGCCGGAGATGCATTGATTATCAGCGGATGGCTTTTAACAATTTCCGCGCTGAGCGTTTCATAAGTAATCACGCCATGCTTTGCAGTACGGCTTACAAATGTATATGCTATCCCCAATTGCCGCAGCACATATTCAACTGCCTTGGAAGCGCCGCCGGTACCAAGTATTAATGCTTTGGTATGATGTGGTTGCAGTTGCAACAGCAACGACTGTTTAAAACCGGTGGTATCGGTATTGAACCCGGTAAGCTTACCATTCCTTATCCGGATAGAATTACATGCGCCAACTTGCTGAACATCCGGAGATAACTCGTTAAGAAAAGGAATGACTTTTTCTTTATAAGGGATGGTTACGCACAAACCCAGCAACAAAGGATTCTTTTTCAATACTGCCGGAAGCAATTCAATGCTTTCTATAGGAAAATTCTCGAACCGGCAATTCAATCGCTCCCTCTCAAACTTTTGCGTAAAATATTTTTTTGAAAAAGAATGTCCAAGCGGGTAACCTATCAGTCCGTACCATTTCATTCCACATCATCTTTATTTAAAAACAAATGAAAAGTATCTCCCCGTAATCCAACCCGCATTGATTCAAGCGGTATAACCTCTGAGGGAGCAATATTGCCCAGATTGGCATTGCAGCCCAACAACTCAATAAAATATAATTGCTGCGCCTTTTGCGGAGCCTCCCAGATAATTCTTTCCTCCGGTATCTGGGTGAGTATTTCCTGTACCAGGCCCTCCCGCACTTCTCCCGTTCCCCTGTAAATACCTACATTTCCCGCTTCCCGGGCTTCGGCAATTACATAGGTTGAACCTGCATTCAGTTCATTCTTCATCAATTCAATCCATTTATACGGAGGAATGATATGCTCGGCATCTTTACTTCCCACCTCGCTAAACACGATGCCGTATTTAGTGAGCTTTTCAATATAGCCGCATTTTTCGGCATGCGGTATTGTAATTGAACCATCGCTCACTTCCATATAGGAGATATTGTATTCTTTGAGGGTATTGATATAATCCCGGAACTGGTTCCGGATCAAAAAAGCCTCAAACAGGGTACCTCCAAAGTATACCGGCAGATCGTACGTCTGATATACTTTAATTTTTTCGCGAAGCTGCGGAATTACAAATGAAGTCCCAAAACCCAGTTTAACAATATCAACATAAGGATGAGCGACGCTTAGAAAATTTTTTGTTTCTTCAATACTTAAGCCTTTATCCATCACCATTGTGATACCTGAACGACGGGGTTTACATTTCCGTTCGGGTATCTGACTTAAATTAAAATTCATGAAAGATGAGATGTTTTAAAAGAATGCGCAAAAATAAGGAAGATTCTGCTTTCCCTATGCAGGTATATTCCAACTCAGAAGGAACGTTTTCTTTTGTAATAGGCGATAAGATCAACTACCTGCTGGTTTTGAAGTATAATGGGATTGAGCTCTATAAACTTTTTAAGCAGCCGCGGCGCCCTTTCCATTGCCGTTTGCAGCAGCAGCAAGCCTTCTTTACTTTTCCCCATTGCAAACAAAACAGCACTTTTGTAAAAGGCGAACAAAGGTTTATCCCCGGTAACCTGCTGCGCATTGTTAACCTGTTCTATAGCTTCCTCCAGGAATCCTTCCCTGTATAAACACCTTATAAGCGCTTCCCACCCGCCCATTCCCCTGGGTTTTGCCTTTACAGCATTAGAAAAGTATACAATTGCATCCTTTATGTTACCAAGTTCCATTAAACATTCGCCCATGGCCAAATTGTATTCGGGTTGCATGCGATGTATGCGTATGGCCGACTCCAGGTATTGCATGGCTTTGTTCAGCAACATCTCATTCATATAGGTGCATGCAATTTTATAGTACAGCTTACTGTCGTCGCTGTTGAGATGGGATGCTTTCTTATAGTAAAACCTTGCCTGTGCGTACTGCTTAAGTTTGTCGTAACAATGACCAATGGCTTCGTAAATCACATCTTCAGGGCGGGCAAGCTCAATTACCTTTTCAAGGGCCTCAATAGCATCGCGATATTTTCTTAGCCTGATGTATGCATCAGCCATGTTCCTGTATGCATAATCAAACTTTTCGTTGATCACAAGGGCATATTTATACGCATCAATTGATTTTTCAAATAATTTCAGTCCCTGATAAGCTGCGCCAAGATTAAACCAGGCCAGTTCATTATAAGGGAATTCATTGATAATATGCTGGTGCAAGCGAATGCTTTCTTCACTCCTGCCCGTAAAATCTGTCCAGAAACATATTTTATACAGCGCTTCCTCATTATTGGGCTCGTATTCCAGTATGTGTACCAGGCAGTCAAACACTTTGTCGAACTCCTCGTAATCATCGTATACATCTGCCAGCTCAAACAACAGGTTTATACGATTCTCGCTTTCGAAAGAATGAATAGCCTCCTCCAAAAGTTCAACAGCCTTTTCATGCTGGTCTAACGCCAGAAAAATATCAGTTTTGAGAATATAAATATCAATATCCGCGCTGTCCAGTATCTCGGCTCTTTCCAGTATTTCAAGAGCTTCATTGTATTTTCGGGTAGCAATGAGCAAATCGGCTTTTTTTACCATCAACGATGCAGAATAAGGAAACTGCCCCACCCCAAGCTCAACGGCCTCCAGCGCCCGGGCGATTTCATCTTTATCATCAAAATAATCTATGATTTTCTCAAAAGATTCCTCTTCCAGGAAGCCATGGCTTTTCCCGGCGCGGAGATTTTCAAACTGTCTTAGTAAATCTCTCATCTCATCTCTGTCGTTTCGATAAGGATTATCCTGCATTTCGATGTAAGTTAATGAAAGTTAAGCCTTTATTCAGAAAAAACCTTCCTTGTAACCTTTTTACTGCATAAACGTTAAATATCATGTAAAATTTATGATGAATGGTATTGGGAATACTGAATATAAATCATTATTTTTGCTGAACAATGAAATCGAACAAAAACATACAGTCAAGGATTGTTAAAAATAGCCTGATATTGGTGGCTATGTTTGCAGTTGCGCAGTACGTTTTTGCTGTGAGCGGGATCAGGCTAAGCTCGGGAGAAAAAGATAAAAACAAAAAAACACATCATTCATCCGGTATATTTTCTGACCTGAAGTCTACTATCACTTTTTCGATAAAAGATAATTATACTTTTAACAAGAAAAACTGGATAACGTACTACAAATCGTCTTCTTCTGAACAGGCAGCCCTGCCAAATTCCATTATCTCATATAAAAAAGGCAATACGGTATATATACTGCCTTATAAACAGCAGAGTGGGCTTAAATTGCCTGATTTTATCCGCATGATGCCTTCAGAACCGTTATCCCGCTAATCATTCGCATGCAATTTTTATAATTCCGTTTTTCTCCGTTGGCTTCCATGCAAGTTCGTCATTAGATGGCATATTTGGTTTAATGCTATATTTTATCAAGGCATTTAATCTCCTGCATTGATTATTAAACCGCATGAAAACGGAGTTTATATTTGAAGATTGCCGCTCAAAAGTTGAAAATAAGATATTATGAAATATATTAGCGGAAATGTAAACCAGTATAGGCATGAAAAATATATTTCTTTTTTCAGCATCTCTTCTTCTTTGTTTTAGCTCGCTTTCTGTTAACGCACAACAAGCCAAATGTACAAAACTCTTTAATGGCAAAACACTTCAGGGCTGGAAACAGCTTGGCGGCAGCGCAAAGTATTCGATTGAAAACGGCGTTATTACAGGCACAACCGTGGCATCTACCCCCAATAGCTTTTTAGTGACCGAAAAAGAATACGGCGACTTTATTTTAGAACTGGAAGTGCTGATGCCGGATACGGTTACCAACTCCGGGATACAGCTCAGGAGCCATTTTAACCCTGCCGCAAATGATGGAAAGGGCAGAGTGTATGGTTATCAGTATGAACTTGATGCTTCCGCACGGGCATGGACTGCCGGGATATATGATGAAGGCCGCAGGGGCTGGCTATACCCGCTGGATCTGAACCAGGCGGCACAAAAAGCATATAAACGCGGTGCGTTCAATAAAGTAAAAGTGGAATGTATTGGAAATACCATCAAAACATGGATCAACGGAGTGCCCGCCAGCTACCTGGTAGATGACGCAGATGCACGGGGCTTTATAGCATTACAGGTGCATAGCATTGGGAACAAACCGGAAGATGCGGGAAAAAAGATCCGTTGGAAGAACATCCGCATTCAAACCGGTGACCTTTCACCGGCGCCCTTCCCTTCCTCTGTTTTTGTAGTGAGCAATGAACCCAATACATTAACTGTATTTGAAAAAAGCAATGGATGGAAATTATTATTCGATGGCGCAAGCTCCAAAGGATGGAGAGGCGCTAAAATGCTGACCTTCCCCGAAAAAGGATGGAAAATTGCAGATGGTAATATTACCGTACTGTCTTCAAAGGGAGAGGAGTCTGCTAATGGCGGCGATATTGTAACTGCAGACTTATACAGCGCTTTTGATTTTTCTTTTGAATTTAAACTTTCCCGGGGTGGGAACAGCGGAGTGAAATACTTTGTTACGCTTTCCGAAAATAATGTAGGTTCGGCACTTGGACTGGAATACCAGGTGCTTGATGATAAAAATCATCCCGATGCCAAAATGGGCATAGCGGGCAACAGAACGCTTTCTTCCTTATATGATCTGATCCCTGCTAAAAAAACCGACCGTTTTGTGAAGCCCATAGGCGAATGGAATAAAGGGAGGATCGTTGTATACCCTAACAATCATGTAGAGCATTACCTCAACGGCGTAAAAGTATTGGAATATGAAAGAGGATCGCAGGCGTTCCGCGAACTGGTAGCCGGTAGTAAATTTAAAAACCGGCCTAATTTCGGTGAGGGAAAAGAAGGAAGGTTGTTATTGCAGGACCATGGCGATGAAGTAAGCTTCAGAAGCCTGAAGATCAGGGAATTAAAATAGCTTCAGAATTCAACCAGACGTTTTTTTTGAAAGCTTGCCTGCACTTATGAGCAGTATCGAAAAAAACACAAAGGCAATCAGCACCATGCCGCAGTTTAAAAACACCTGTCCATACCCCAGTTCAGCCACATTTACAAAGGGATAAGGATAATAACCGGCCATGGCCCCACGCAACAAAATGATGATCAAATAGCACAATGGAAAAAGCAGCCAGGAGAAAATGTGTTGCCATTGCAATGTTAATTTGGGCACATACAAAAGCCAGAACAATATAAAATAAACCGGCGTAAAGCTGTGCAATAATTCATCAACCACTTTCTGCAGCCCCTGCGGATCCCATAGCGGACGTAAAACAAGCTGGTATACCGCCCCAACAATAGCAATGTATACAGTAACTGCGCTCAATACACCTGCCCGCGAAAAAAAACTATCATTCTCAAACGCCGGTTTTAGTACAAGCACAGTAAAGGAAATGGCTACCAATATATTGCTGAGTATGGTAAAAAAGGTAAAAAAGCGTAAAAGCGTTTCGGGAATGGAAACAGTTCTGTTCACTATGATCAGGTATAATTGAAGGATCACGGCAAACCATGCCACTATGGCGCCAATCGCCGAAAAAGAACGAATTGCTGATGGTTTTGCTTTCATTGGTGATTTTTTATTGAGTTGACTGACCCGCAATTCTGGGAGATTTAATAAAAATAGGTTTTTCGGCAGAAAATTTTCATTTATTCTATTCCTTTCGATGCTAAGAAAGAAAATCCTAAATTGTACCTGCTATTCTCAGAATAAAGTATCATTCCATTCTATATCAACATGAATAAAATACCGGCATTTGCCTTTCTTTGCCTGCTCTGCTCAGGCAACCTCGCCGCCCAGGACGAATTGTGTAAAGGCGCTTATTTCACCGAAGCGCAGGGCAGGGCATTTTTAGAAGAGCATGCGCCTGCTGCTTTAAACGACTGGCAGCACCGTGCAGAGCAAATACGGACACGCATACGCGAAGGCATGCAGTTGGAAACATTGCCGGCAAAACCTTTATCCGAACCCATCATGCACAGCAAAAAGATAATGGATGGCTATACGGTAGAAAATGTAGCATTTGAAAGCCTGCCGGGTTTTTATGTTACAGGAAACCTGTATCGTCCGCTTACACCGCAAAAATCGTATGCCGGCATTCTGTGCCCCCACGGGCACTGGAGCGATCCGGACGGCAGATTCCACGAACAGATGCAAATGCGTTGCGCCACGCTTGCCCGGATGGGAGCAGTGGTTTTTGCCTGGGATATGATCGGTTACGGCGATTCAAAACAATGCGATCACAAATTGTCAAAAGGGCTGCAATTGCAAACCATCAACAGCACAAGAGCACTCGACTTCCTGCTGTCTCTTTCCGGTGTTGATCCCGCACGTATTGGCATAACGGGTGCATCGGGCGGGGGCACACAAACCTTTTTATTAACGGCGCTCGACCCACGCATTAAAGTTTCCGTACCCTGCGTAATGGTATCAGCCCATTTTTTTGGCGGCTGCACCTGCGAGAGCGGTATGCCCATTCATAAGAAAAATGATTTTCAGACCAATAATGTGGAGATCGCTGCATTGGCTGCCCCACGACCGATGCTGTTGATTTCAGACGGTGATGACTGGACGAAGAATAATCCGGCGGTAGAATACCCGTTCATGCAGAAGATCTATCGCTTGTATAAAAAAGAAAATAGTGTTGCGCTGGTTCACCTGGCCGATGAAAAGCATGATTATGGCCCGTCAAAGCGAAAAGCCATGTACCCTTTTATGGCCAAATACCTGAAACTGGATCTGAAGGCCGTTACGGGCTCCGATGGAAATATTGATGAAACTTCCTCAAAAGTATTGGATCAGGCAGACCTGGAGGTTTTTAATGACACCCATCCGCGGCCGGCCAATGCGGTAATGGGTGATGAAGCAGTGATGAAGCTGTTGGTCCGGTAAAACGAACTTTATGAGTTTATGGTTTGTAGTTTATTGTTTAACGTTGATCACCCTTGCAACCTGAACCCTGTAACCCTCTTCATTTCCACATTTCTCACATTCAAAACCTGTTCTTCCACATCATGCTCTCAACAGGTTTTTCGGGTTGGCCACTGTATTTGGCATTTTTTTTCTGGTTGTATTTTACTTCAATTTCGCCATCTACCGGGAAATAGATCAATTGACCAACAGGCATTCCTTTATAAATACGTACCGGTTGTTTAACCGATATTTCCAGCGTCCAGTTACCGCAAAAACCAACATCACCCTTGCCGGCAGTGGCATGTATATCAATACCCAGGCGGCCGGTGGAAGATTTACCTTCCAGGAAAGGTACGTGGGCATGGGTTTCTGTGTATTCAAGCGTTGCACCGAGGTAAAAAATATGCGGATATAATACAAACCCCTCATCGGGAATTTCAAAATGTTCTATCTCATTGTGCTTTTTAGCATCCAGTATATGTTCGCGGTAAGTGGCCAGCCATTTTCCCAGGTGCACATCGTAAGAATTGCTTCCCAAACACCCTCTGTCGTAAGGCACCAATTTAATGGTCCCTTTTTCTATTTCTTCGAGTATTCTTGTATCAGATAGTATCATTCCCTGATTTATTTGTTTATTTGTTTCCGGAATCCTTTCAGCGGCGAATTTCGGATTTCGCTTTTTGTAATGCCTTTATTTTATCAACATAATATCAACGGATCAACAAAATTAGGGGTTTGGCATATTACCGAGCCCGAAGATTTCTTCCTGGCTAAGGTTCCGTTGCAGCACGACATCACACATCCGCATAAACGGCTGCAGCACCTGGCGGGACGTTACCTGCTGCGCTTTTTATTTCCCGGCTTCCCCAACGAATTGATCCGGATCGCCGGCACCAAAAAGCCTTTCCTGGCCGATGAGGCTTTTCATTTCTCCATTTCACATTGCGGCGATTATGCCGCTGCCATTGTTAGCCGTACAAAACGCGTGGGCATTGATATTGAAATTCCCACACCAAAAGTTGCCCGTGTACGCCACAAATTCCTGCATGCAGAAGAGCAGTCCGTCCTGAAAGAAAACACCGCATTTACTGCACAGCATGCTGCAACTGAAGACATTTTTCTTCGTAAATTAACCCTGCTGTGGAGCGCAAAAGAAGCGGTTTTTAAATGGTATGGCAATGGGAAAGTGGATTTTAGTGACCAGATCAGGCTGCAACCGCTCAGCGATGTGTTGCCCATACCCGGGGAAGGAACAATGAAAGGTTTGTTTTTAAAGCAGGGTACTTTTTCAATGGCACTGCCCTTTATTAATTTTAAGGAGATTTGCCTGGTTTGGGTGATGACATGACCTGCTTTCATACGATATAGTCGTACGCCGGCAGCAACAGCGTTGATTTATCTTAAACTTAACCAAAACACAGATCTGCATTTTGTTCCATATAAAATTTTTACTTTGCTTTACGCAAGCTTAAACCTTTCCGGTATCATGAATATTATCAAGCGCTGCATCATCCTTCATAAACAATGGCATATTCCTTTTTTATTGATCTCCATGCTGTTGTTTGCCTGCAATAACAGAGAAAAAATAACGGACATTGATCCGGCTTTCAGTAAATACATTGACGGTTATACTTCGGGCGTTATTTCCAAAGCTGCGGTTATACGGGTACGCCTGGCCACAGAAGTCCCTTCCACTCACGTGTTGAATGTAGCCCTCAAAGATCCCTTGTTCTCCTTTTCTCCTTCCGTAAAAGGCAAAGCCTATTGGGTTGATGCCCGGACCATTGAATTCAAACCCGACGAATACCTTACACCAGGACAATTGTATACAGTACATTTTAAGCTTGCAGAAGCCACAGACGTACCCGACGATTTTAAGACTTTTACGTTTAATGTGCAGGCTGTAAAGCCCGGCTTCCTGGTAAATGAGACAGGACTTAAAGTAGCCGGCAATTCAAAAGAAACGATGGTATTGAATGGTGTAATTGAAACTGCGGACATTGAATCGTTTGCCACAGTTGAGAAACTATTGACTGCTGAGCACGGGAACAAACCCCTCGCAATAAAATGGGAACACAATGAAAACACCCATATCCATCGCTTTACAATAGAAAACATTGAACGGACTGCCAGTGCATCTTCCTTAAAACTACAGTGGGACGGCTCTCCATTGGGGTTGAAGGAAAAAGGCGAAAGACAGGTCGAAATTCCCGCCGTGGGAGATTTTAAAGTACTGGGGGTACGGGCAGTGCAGGAAGCAGAAAACTATGTGCTCGTGCAATTTTCCGGGGCTATCGCTACCAACCAGCAACTGAGCGGATTGATCACCGTGAGCAATAAAACAGATCTCAGCTACAGTATTG
>NZ_DAOMOZ010000053.1:0-24709 GCF_035444585.1 Agriterribacter sp. | reverse complement strand
CCTGGATATCAGCCTGCCTTACAGAAACATTATTGGTAAGCGCATATTCCACGCACCGCCGCAAATCCCATTTTTCATTGGTTTGTGCATTGACAATCTGGTTAGCCAGTAGGATCGTTAGCACAATCCAACAGGATAGTAATTTTCTCATGAAACAAATTTATAATATAGCATGGCAGGTAACCTGTCCTGAGTTATGCCGGATTTTTGTTCAGACTACAAATATTCAACTAAAAAAAGATTTGGCAAAACCCTTCATGTATTATTTAGAGCCTGGTCTATATCCCTGATAATATAATCAGGCTCCTCCTGTCCTACATACAGCCTCAGCATCCTTTGGGATTTTTTATTTACATCATATGCTTCAGGCGCCACCGAAGCACAGCCGGGTATGATCAGTGATTCATAGCCGCCCCAGCTAACGGCCATAAGTACATGCTTAAGGCTTTCACAAAATTTCACGATCTCTTCAATCTTTTCCACCCTCAGGTAAAATGATATAAGACCACAGGCGGCTTTCATTTGCTGCTTTGCTAAACCATACTGTGGAAAGCTTTCATCGTGCGGGAACAATACCGACTCCACCCTGGGGTGCGCTTTCAAATAAGACAATACCTTCTGTGTATTTTCGGTTACTCTTTGCAGTCGCAGGGGCAGTGTTCTTAACCCCCTTATGAGCAGCCAGGCATTAAAAGGTGAGATGCCGGTTCCTGCGGTGAGGTATTCATTGTTAAAGATCCTGGCCATCATCTCATGGCTGCCGGTTAGTATACCCGCCACCACATCGCTGTGACCGCCTATGTATTTTGTTGCCGATTGCAGGGCGATATCAATGCCAAGGGCTAACGGCTTTTGATATAACGGTGTGCAATAGCTGTTGTCGCAGATGGTAATAATGCCTTCCGCTTTGGCAAGTTCCGCAACAGCAGCCAGATCCTGCAGTGCAAAGCTCCATGAGTTAGGCGATTCAAGGTAAATGACAGATGTGTTGGGCAGGATGGCTCTTTCAAAGTTTTCTATTTGTGTGCCGTCTACATAAGTAGTTGTTACCCCAAAGCGCGGCAGGATCACATTAAACATGTACTGCGTCCATGAATAAGGCTTTTCAACAGAAACAATATGATCGCCGGCTTTTACATTGGACAACACCGATGTAAATATGGCTGATGCCCCGCTGTTGAACACCAGGCAGTCTTCGGCTTCATCAAGCGCCGCTAATTTTTTCCGGAGAATATCAACCGTGGGGTTCAGCCCCCTGCTGTAAATATAGCCGCTGTATTCGTCCCGGAACAGTTTGCGCATATCATCCACTTTCCTGAAAGTGAAATTGCTGGTTTGTATAATAGGCGGGGCAACAGCATTAAAGTAATGCTCCCGCTCTTCACCCAGTTCATTAATGATGTAGGAAAGATCCATATGCCTTATTGTTTCTTTTTATAATAAAAAATAAAATAGATCGCAGCCAGCAGCAGCAAAAGACATACACCGGTAACGGCGGCTCCCGGTTTGCTGATGATTACAGCAACCGCAATTCCAAAATACGACAATACAAAAATAACGGTTAAGGCGGGAACCAGCGCCCGGGTCCTGGGGTGCCTGCGTAAGAATATTGAAGGAAAGACCCTGTCTTCGCTCATGGCATACATAACCCTCGGATTGCTCATCCCGCTGTATGAAACAAGCTACTCGTTTATGCTTATGTGCCGGACAGCGGATGGCAGCCATACCTGCATATCGTTGGCGCCCCTGTTGTTCCAGCTAAAATAAGGAATGGCGGTAACCTTCTTTTTAACCGTAGATACCGATAAGCCGTCTTTCCCTATTGCTACTACCGGGGCTTCAAAGCGCAAGACATTTACACCGCCCAGTAAAGAAGGCTCATACGATATTTCAAATGCTGTGCTTTCAGGAACGATCACTCCTGCTGCATCAAATTCGTCAACAGAAGTACCTTCCACGCAATATACCAGGGGCCCGTATTGAAGCGCTACCCTGTCCTTATTTTGCTTAATGGCGGGGTTGCTTACAACTCTTCTTACTTTCATAGGCAGGCTCATCGTAACGATGTCGCCTTTTTTCCAAACCCGTTTTATAACCGCATAGCCACTTTCCACACCATATTGAACCGGGTTCCCGTTCACTTGTATTACCGGAACTTCTTTTTCCGGGGTGGCATACCTGTACAGGTCGCCGGGAACAGGTTCCGACAGCCAGCCGGGGATCCTTATGCGCAGCTCAAAGTTGTGTTTTTTGGCCGGGGATACCTGCAGCTTTACCTCTCCCTTCCAGGGATAACCGGTTTCCATAGCAATATTTACCCTGATCTTGTTGAGCTGTACCGTTGTATGGCTGCCGGCAAATAAGTTCACCCATACGGCATCATTTGAAGTTCCGTATATATAATTGCCCAATGAGCTTACCAGCCTGGCAATGTTGGAAGGACAGCAGGCTGTCCCGAACCATTCACTACGACTATGATCACCGGAAGATGCGAGCGGATTACCATAAAAAAAGCGATCACCCGATAGTGATAAGCCGTCTAAGGCGCCATTATACAAACTTCTTTCCAGCACATCAATGTATTTTGCATTTCCCGAAAGCATGTTCATGCGCTGGTTCCAGAACACCATGCCCACAGAAGCACAGGTTTCGCAATAAGCAGTGGCATTAGGCAGCTCATAAGGCTTACCAAATCCTTCATTGCTTCCCTGTGCACCGATACCACCGGTTATATACATATGGCGGAATACCACGTCCTGCCAGATGGAATCCATAGCAATGATATACCCCGCATCATGAGTAACGGCAGCCACATCGGCAGCGCCGGTATACAGATACATGGCTCTTACGGCATGTCCGGTTATTTTTCGTTGCTTCTTTACCGGCAGGCCGTCCTGGCAATAATCCGGGTCTTTCCACCGGTCCCATATCACGCCTCTGCCATTGCCATGCCCGCGTTGTTCCAGGAACCAGTTGGATAATTCAAGGTATTTTTTATTTTGGGTATGATGATACAGCTTCATCAGCGCTAACTCTATTTCCTGGTGACCGCTTACCCACGGACGGTTTTGCCGGCGGAAAACAGAATCAATGTGATCTGCAAGCCGGATGGCTGTATGCAGCAGCTTACTTTTGCCGGTTGTGTTGTAATAAGCGATGCCCGCTTCAATAAGATGCCCTGCGCAGTAGTCCTCATGTTTTTCCATATCTGTCCAGCGCTTATTGATATCGGTAAGAATATAATAGGTATTCAGATAGCCATCCGGCAACTGTGCCGCAGCAATTTTGTCAATCCATTCATCCGTATTTTTTTCCAGCCCGGCATCGGGATAGTTTTTCAGGGAATAGGCAATGGCTTCGATGGCCTTATATACATCAGAATCATCGTAATAAATGCCCTCATGCCTGCCGGTTCGTTTGGCTGCTTTCTCAAAATTGCGGATGCGCCCGGTTTTGTCCTGCGTGTAGTTTACACATGCATCAATAGTGGCAGTAGCTACCGTTTCCATTTTCGGCTTCCAGAAAGCGTCCGTAATGGCTACGCCTGAAAAGCTTACGGGGTATAGCTTTTGGAATGAGGTTTGCGCCGTTGCGGTGGCGGCCAGGAATATCACCGGGATCAGCAGCGTTTTTTTCATATGCTTCATTTTCAGTTTTGTTGCCTGGCTTCATTTGAACGTTGTGTGGCATAGCCGGAAATATTGAGCAGTTGGGCATCCTTTGCCAGGTCCATGGCCCTCGCGGGATCTGCTGCTACCAGCGGTTCAAATGCATACCATACCATCAGCGGTATATTTGCATCTGTATTATCTTCCTTTTTGGTACAAAGATTTTTAATAATGTCCCATCGCTGATCCAACTCCATCCTTTGAAGGGCCGAGGCAATATAAAGGCGCACCAGTGCGGAGCTGTCATTCCGGGCTAAAGTGGCAAAACGCTGCTGTGCACCGGCAGAAACTTTTTTCTCTTCAGCCAGCAACTGTATGGCCCAGGAGCGGATATACTCGTTTTCATTGTCCAGCAGGCCCAGCAGTTGCTGCTCGCTGATCCCCTTTGTTACATGCAATGCCCATAGCGCTCTTAACTGCCGTGTAACATCGGGGTTTTCATTTAATATCTTCCATAAAGCTTCGTGTACATCGCTGCCGGCCTTTCTTTCCTGCAGCAGGCGGCGTGCATGCGTTACATACCATTCATTGTCGTTAAGCTGCATTTGTACCAGCTCGAGGTTGGTTTTCTTTGACAGGTCTGCAGGATCCCATTTATCATCCTTGTGCGAGATCTTGAATATCCGCCCCAGCGTTTTATTGTGCACATCGGGGTTGGGGTTATGGCACTGGTTCTTATCGTACCAGTCTATTACAAATACCGATCCGCCGGGCGCGATCTCAAAATTGAGCCAGAGCGACCAGGAATCGTTCCTCAGTATAAAATCCTCACCATGGCTTGCCGTATATCCTGAACCAGCGCGCAGCAGCACGTCTGTATTCACCCGGTGCCCGTGCAGGTTGTTCATCATGATGGCATTCCTGTTGCGGCCCCAGCTTTTGTTCCCGAGGTAAAACATCGCCCCGGCATGGGCATGTCCGCCGCCTGCTGCAGCCGACCGGAAATTACCGGCATGTGGCCCGCTGTTGCCCACCCAGTGCACATGATCGGCAATGGTTTTAATATCATCATAGGTATAGGGGTTGAAATGCTTCCCACCCTGCCGGTGATACCTCCCACCCTGTATCATATGATACAAATGCGGAATAACGCAGGTAGTAACAAAGGCATGACCGTAATCATTGAAGGCCAGTCCCCACGGGTTGCTTGTGCCATGGGCGAATACTTCAAATTCATGGCGAACAGGATGATAGCGCCATACACCGGCGTTCAGGCGTTGGCGTTCGGCATCGGGAGCGCCGGGCTTCCCCACATTGGAATGCGTAAATACACCGTGGGTGCCATACAGCCACCCGTCCGGCCCCCAGCGTAAGGTATTCAGTGTTTCATGCGTGTCTTCATAACCCCATCCGTCTAACAGTATTTCGGGTTTCCCTGCCGGCCTGTCTCCCGTTCCATCAATCGGGATAAACAATAAATACGGTGCGGCGCCTATATATACACCTCCGAATCCCAGCTCAATACCGCTTACAAGGTTAAGCCCTTCCGTAAACACTTTCCGGCTGTCGAGGGTGCCATTGCCATCCGTATCCTCGAAGATCAGGATCCGGTCCCTGCCTTTTCCTTCTTCGGCCCGAACGGGATAGGTTTGGGCTTCCACCACCCACAGGCGGCCCCGGTCGTCTGTAGTGAAGGCGATAGGTTTAACAATATCCGGTTCCGCGGCGGCCAGTTGTACCCTGAAGCCTTCCGGTACTGTCATCACCTTAGCGGCCTCCGTTCCGGATAGCCCCGCATATTTAACAATATCCCTTGCCGGCAGGATCACGATATCTTCGGGGCGCAATTCATTGTTAAACTGCGGACGTTCCCTGTGAAAGCGAAAATCATCAAAGGCGATCTGTGCCCACACATTATCGCGGATATAATGGATCTCGGGAACTTTCCCGTTTTCCTCATCCACCAGCCGGATATACATCTTCCTGCCTGCATATGGCTTAAGGTCAACCACCACAGGCCGGAAAGCAGCCTGCCGCGGATTTTTTATATGATCGTCTGTAATGCTTCCTGAAATTTTGAAAAAAGGCAGGGAAGAATCGGCGAGCAACAGTTCTACTCTTACTCCTTCCAGTGCTCCGCCCGATACTTTAAAAGAAGCCCAGGGATGCGTTACCTCAAAGGTTTCGGAAGTAAGGGTACCTGTTGCCTGGTAATTGGAAGTGCCGCCACTGCTCACATAATAATCCCCACCCTGTTTAAGCCGGAACGAATCGGGATATAGCGGCGCGGCATCAAAAGCCACTCCGGGTTTAAAGGCGTTGCCGGTCGCTTTCCAGTCCTGCAGGCTTCCTCTTTCAAAGCCCAGGTTCAGGGGCCTGCCGTTTTTACGGGGTGATACACCCTCATCCACCACTGCAGCATCAAATGTTGTTACTATTTCAAACCGCCCCTGCATCACCTGCCTGTGCCCCGGGATGCTGCAAAAGTAGGTGTCGTCCTCATTTGCCTCCACCACTATGCTGGCGGTATCGCCCTTGTCTACTACAGGCATGCTTTTGGCTCCTGCCTTTTCAAATACAATATCATGCGACATCACCTCCCCGTTAACGATCCTGATCATGACCCGCTCGCCCTTTTTTGCACGCAATACAGGATTTCTTATTCCTTCTATATCGCCGCCCACCCCTGTATACCCGGTCATTTTTGCATCAAGAACATATTCCCTGTCAATTTTTGGTGTGGCTGCCTGATCAGGCGGTGTTGAACAACCGGCAATATAAACTGCAAAAAACAAAAAAGCTGCTGGAAGCATGGTCAGGCGCATCGCGTAAAGGAATTTTGAATGAATAATTTGATTTACACGGGAACAATGTCATGCCTGCATCAGGCAGGCAACAAGAAATGAAATTATTCTTTTTACGGCATTTATTAATGAACAAGTTTTATACGGCGCATTTCAGCTTTCAGGAGAGACAAAAGACCCACAGCGGGACTAACTAAAAAGGTTCAGCATAAAGTTATGCCACTAAGACGCTAAGCCACAAAGTCCTGATCTTCAGGTTTGTTTTCTCCGCGGTTGGTTCGTGGCAAGTATTACTTTTTAGCCGGCATTCGGGAGCGGCTATAAAAAAAGGAAGCAGCCGGTATGACCCGTTCTGCCCCCTTTTCAAATCAACAGAGACGATCTACCCTACATAAGACCTCAGCATCCAGGCCATTTTTTCATGTTGCTTAAGCAGGCCGGTTAAAAAATCGCTGCTGCCGATATCTTTATACTTTTCGTCAAATTCCGTGATCTGTTTGCGCAGGTTAATGATGATCGTTTCATGATCTGCATCTAAATTGGGTATTTGCTTTTCAAAACGGATAGGTACCTGGGGCTCACTCAACGTAGCCAGCTTCAATAATTCTTTCAGCCTCCCTTCCGCGTAGTGCCCAACCGTACGTATGCGTTCTGCTATTTCATCAATGATCTCAGCCAAAGCAGTATATTGTTCTTCGTAAAGCTTATGCAGCTCCATAAAACTGGGTCCTTCTACATTCCAGTGGTAACTGCGGGTTTTGTTGTACAATATATGCTCATCAGCAAGAATCTGATTCAGACTGGCGGCAACTGCCTGCCTGTTCTTTTCGGTGATCCCGATGTTTACTTTAGCCATATCTTTATTTTTTTTACAAAGTTGCAAGAATTGCACCATAAAAAAGCATGTTAAATCCGCTGAACGCCGTATTTAACTCCATGCCGACATTATAACCCTTTAAAACGGCTGCTGGTAACGCTTTTAGTGTTGGTGCAACGGCTGCCGGCAAATAGCATCTTTTATATACAGCTATTTTACACGACAGCCCGGCTTTATCTAATCTAAGGAAAAAATTCCACAAACTGTAATAGATGCTCCCTATTGCTTCACAGAAGTGATTTTACCTTAGCAATGACCAGCGGCAATTGCGATGCATCCTGCCCGCCTGCTGTGGCCAGTGTTTTTTGACCGCCCCCGCCACCTTTGATCAACGGTGCTATATGTTCTTTAATGATCTTAGCAGCATCCAGTTGCTTTGCTGCAGCAACCACATCCGACATCCCGATGGCCACAAAGGGCTTGCCGTTGATATTGGCGCAAAGTACCATTACATAATCGCGAAGGTTATTTTTTACGTCAAAGCATATTTTTTTTAACGCATCTGCATGGCTTACCTGCACAATGTCGCCGATAAAAGTTACCCCGTTTATTGTTTCATCTTTTTGCAGCAGCTCGTTCCTGATCTGCACCAGTTGCCTTGCTTCGAGGCTTTCAACCTTTTTTTGAAGCGCATTTTTGTCTTCTATCAGTTTTTCTATCGCTTTCAGCGGATCCTTTGCTTTCAGCAATTCACTGATGTGCTTGTACTCACTTATTTTATCGAAGCTGTATTGTATAGCCGCCGGGCCGGTAAGCGCTTCCACGCGCCTTACGCCTGCGGCTACAGCCGACTCAGATACAATAGCAAATAAGCCGATCATGCCCGTATTGCTCACATGCGTGCCGCCGCACAGTTCCACAGAGTAGTCCGGGTCAATGATCACCACCCGCACAATATCGCCGTATTTTTCTCCGAACAAAGCCATCGCACCCATTTGCAGCGCCTCTTCTTTCGGCATTTCTTTAATGACCACAGGAATATTCCGGCGGATCTTTTCATTTACCAGCAGCTCTGCTTTCCGGATCTCTTCTTCCGTGACTTTTGCAAAATGTGAAAAATCAAAACGCAATTCGCCCGGCGAAACCAATGAACCCTTTTGAGCAACATGCCGGCCCAATACCTGCTGCAGCGCGGCATGAAGCAAATGCGTAGCGGTATGGTTGTACATGGTGCACAGCCTGTTCTCGAAATTTACCGAAGCAACGACCGGGAGTGCAATATCGGAAGGCAGCTTTCCGGTAAAATGAATGATGAGGTTATTTTCTTTTTTGGTATCGGTAACAGCGATCTTTTCATCGCCAAACTGAAGTGTGCCTGTATCGCCCACCTGCCCGCCGCTTTCGGCATAAAAAGGTGTGGTTTCCAGTACCAACTGGTATTGTTCTTTCGCTTTAGCTTTAACTTTCCTGTATTTAATTACGCGTGTTTCTACGAGCAGATCGTTGTAGCCAACAAAAGAAAATTTGCCGGTCTTATTTATTTCGATCCAGTCTTCAGTATCGATAGCGGTTGCGGCCCGGCTCCTGTTTTTTTGCTCCTGCATTTCCTTCTCAAAACCGGTCTGATCCACGGTTAACTTATTTTCATCTGCGATCAGCCGGGTCAGATCAAATGGGAATCCATAAGTATCATATAATTCAAAAGCATCCCTGCCGGAAATGGCTCTGCTGTCGTGCGCAGCTCCGATAATATCATCAATACGTTTCAATCCTTTTTCCAGGGTTCTTAAAAATGCATCTTCTTCTTCCCGCACTACTTTTATAACAAACTCTGCCTGCTCATACAATTCCGGGAAAACATATTTGAACTGCAGGGCCGTGTCCATCACCAACTGGTGCAGCAGGGGTTGCCTGTAATTAAGATAGGAATAATAGTACCTTACCGCTCTTCGCAATATTCTCCTGATCACATATCCTGCGCCGGTGCTGGAGGGCAGTTGCCCGTCGGCGATGGTGAAGCTTATGGCTCTTATATGATCTGCAAGCACCCGGAATGCCACAGCCTGCCTGCTATCGCTGAAATCGTATTTTTGTGCTGTTATTTTTTCTATAGCGGCAATGGTTCCCGTAAAAATATCGGTATCGTAATTGGAATTTTTTCCCTGCAGTACCCGCACCAGTCTTTCAAACCCCATCCCGGTGTCTACATGGCGGGCCGGAAGCGGTTCAAGCTTGCCGTTCTTTAAGCGGTTGAACTGTATGAATACATTATTCCATATTTCTATTACCTGCGGATGATCATTGTTCACCAGTGTTTTCCCGTCCGTTATTTTCCTTTCTTCTTCGCTGCGGCAATCCACGTGTATCTCTGTGCAGGGACCACAGGGCCCGGTGTCGCCCATTTCCCAGAAATTGTCTTTTTTCTTTCCTTTCAGTATACGATCTTCGGCTATTACTTTCTTCCACTCGTTGTATGCTTCTTCATCTGCCGGCATACCTTCTTTTTCATCTCCTTCAAAAATGGTTACATATAAGCGCTCTTTGGGGATATTATATATGGATGTTAACAACTCCCAGCTCCAGGCAATGGCTTCCTGCTTAAAATACCCGCCTTCGGGGCGCAACGGGTCGCCAAAGCTCCAGTTGCCCAGCATTTCAAACATGGTATGGTGGTAAGTATCCACTCCAACCTCCTCCAGATCGTTGTGCTTTCCGCTAACCCGTAAGCATTTCTGCGTGTCGGCTACCCTTTGGTAAGGCGCTTTTTTATTTCCAAGAAAATAGTCTTTAAACTGGTTCATCCCTGCGTTGGTAAATAAAAGCGTAGGATCGTTCTTAACTACAATAGGTGCAGATGGTACAATGTGGTGTTGTTTGGATTGAAAAAAATCAAGGAAAGCCTGCCGTATTTGTACTGAAGTCATCATTACACCGTTATATTTTTTGTGGCGTTTGGACGTTTAAATTTTATATTTGCTTTTACCCCGTAAAAACCGGGTGCGAAGGTAGTTAAATTATAGCTGGATTTTATATGCTCAATAAAGCCGGCGGCAGATAGGTGCTACATGAAAAAGATAAAGTATTACTACAATACCAACTCACTCCGTTACGAAAAACTGGTTACGCCCCTGCGGGTGAAGCTCCTGCGTATACTGGGCTTTTTGGCCGGCGCCATAGTAACCGCTTTAATTATTGTAGTAATAGCCTTCCAGGTAATAGATTCCCCCAAGGAAATGATAATGCGGCAGGAAAACAACCGTATAAAGGAAGATTACCGTTTGTTGAATGCAAGGGTAAGGACCATGCAGCAACAGATGGCTGAACTGGAAAAAAGGGACAACCACGTATACCGTGAAATATTTGAAGCCAATCCTATACCCGACAGCGCCAGGGCAAAAAGCCTGGAAAAGCAGCAGGAAGTGCAGTTGGCGGAAAGCATGGAAGATAACGAACTGGCTTATTCCATTGCTGCTACGCTGGACAGGATGATGAACAGGATCGCTTTTCAGAAAAAATCTTACGAAGAAATTGAGGCGATGATCAGGAATAAGGAAAAGATGCTGGCCGCAACACCGGCTATTCAACCGGTGAGCAATAAGGATCTGAGCCGGATCGCTTCGGGCTTCGGTTACCGGATAGATCCCGTATATAAAACCGTAAAGATGCATGCCGGGCTTGATTTTGCCGCACCGCAGGGAACGCCTATTTATGCTACGGCAGACGGCGTGGTGCGGCTGGCCGGAAATACGGGCAACGGGTATGGTAACCATATTATTATCAATCATGGCTATGGTTATGAAACCTTATACGGCCACCAGTACCGCATTAAAGCCAAAGTAGGACAAAAGGTAAAACGTGGCGAACTGATAGGCTGGGTGGGCAGCACCGGCAAATCTACCGGGCCGCATTTGCATTATGAAGTACGAAAAAACAAGCGGCATATTGACCCTATTTATTTCTTTTACAATGATCTTACCCCCGAACAATTTGACCGGATCGTTAAGATGGCCGCCTCCGGTAATCAGAGCTTTGATTAAATGTTGATAATTCCCGGCATCATTTTTTCTGCATACCGTTAATTTAGCAGTATGTTTAAGCAATTGGATTTGTTCGGATCAAATGCAGGAGAGAAGGGAAAAAAGCCTCTCCCTGCTGCAAATGCTGATAAGCAGAACCCGCCTGTTGCTGCTGAAACAGAACCGGCGACCCACAAGGATAAGGAAACGCAACCCGTTGCAGGAGAAAATGTTCCGGAAAACAATAAAAAAACAAGTGCAAAAGCTGCAAAAAAAGGTAAACGGGGGCGGAAATCAATCAGGGAAATGGACGCTGAATCCGCTATGATCAGCATACCCGATGATGAACTGCTTTTCAGGAAACAATATTACAGCATTGGTGAAGTGGCCGAAATGTTTGGACTCAATACTTCTTTATTGCGTTATTGGGAAACAGAATTTGATATTTTAAAACCACGGAAAAACCGTAAGGGCGACAGGCATTTCCGTCCGGAAGATATCAAGAACCTTTCTCTTATTCATCACCTGTTGCGCCAAAGAAAATATACCATCGAAGGCGCAAAGGATTACCTGAAAAAAAACAAATCGAAAGCCCAGCAAAACTTCGAGCTCATACAACGTTTGGAAAAGCTCAAAAGATTTTTACTGGAACTCAAAGCGGGACTGTAATATTTTTGGGATACATACAATGTGTCAAAATTTTTCCTTTTTAAACAATATAAACATGCACGCAGCATTTTCTAATTTAACAGCTTGTATAGCAGGTTGGGGTGCAAATCAGTATTTATTAAAAAAAGAATAACAATTAACGGCTTTTAATTTGCGGGTATACCAAAAGTCAAAGAAATGAGCAAGTGGAAATATTTAAACACTGCACTCGTTTTTTCAAATGCTTAATTGTTGATTATATGAATAGTCCCGTCCGGATCCTTTTTTCATTTTGCACAATTGGAATGTGTTTTGGTTTTCAGGGCATTAAAAACAATAGATCTGCTTTAGCCGGTTTACCTTCTGCAGTTCCGGATACTTCTTCAATTAAGGATAAAAAAAGAACGCCCGACAGACCTGTCAGTTCTGCTTATCGTTTGGTAATAAAAAAGAGCGCTTACGAAATGACCCTTTTCGATGAAGAGGGCTGGTATGGCACCTACCCCGTGGTTTTTGGTAATAAAAACCAGGGCGACAAACGTATGGAAGGCGACAGGCTCACACCCGAAGGTCATTTCAGGATCGTAGGTAAAAAGATCCATGGGAAGTGGGGTAAATTTTTGATGCTGGATTACCCCACCAAAGAAAGCTATGAGAAGTTTAAAATGCGCAAAGCGTCGGGTGCAATACCTAAAAAGGCTTCCATAGGCGGCGGAATAGGTATTCACGGCACACGCCCCAATGAAGAATGGGTGATTGACAAATACATTAACTGGACAGAAGGTTGTATCTCTGTACGGTACAGCGATATGGATGAACTGTATGATATGCTGCCCATTGGCACAGAAGTGATCATTGAAAAATGATTGATGCTTGAAAAAGCAAAATAACAAGAACCAAAAAGCAAATAACAATTGCAGAAGCCCGAAGCCAGAATTTCGAAATCCGAAGATGCGGTCGGTACCCGACACAGGAGGGTCAGATCGCCTTTAAACGCAAAGCGCCAAAAGACAAATCATAAGAAACAAATAAGATCCAATTCAAATCCAGAGCCTCGGATCTCAAATTTGAAATCCCCTGAAACCTGTAACCTGCAACCCCGTAACCTGCATCAATCTCAGATCCCGAATCCTGCGCTTTTTGTTATCATAAGCTAAATCATTTATCGTGTAAACCCGTATGCCCGCTGTTTTTCAACTGGTAATAGTTATCATTTCTTATAAAAAAGAAAAGCCTTGCAGCGAAAGCCTGCCGATTACGATCTGTAAAGATGTGCTTACTTTATTCCGTGCATGTGATAACATAACGGATTTGAGAAACCCCACACTGCCTGCCGTGGGGTTTTCTTTTTATATAGGGTTTGATTTATCTTCAGGCGATGAAAAAAGCGCTTTTACATTTCCTGCTCTGTTTGCCCCTTTTTGTTAGCGCACAGGATACCACAAAAGCTATGATGGTGCAAACTGTTGGCAAGCTCCCTTTTTTAAAATACGGATTGGGTGAAGACCGCCTGGGCGGTGCAAAAATGACCTACCTCGATTCGGGCGTGGTAATGCGGGTAGTAGACTCTGTGAGCACCGATTATAAAGTACAGCTCTCCCAAAATCATTTTGCATATATACCTAAAATAAATACGCAATGGCTGTCCTGCAAAGTGCCTGTGCCCTATCATCTTACTTCAAGCTGGCGGGTATACGGAGATGACCTGTTCGATTATGTTGCCATTGGCCTTGATGAAAGATTGCCCTATCGCAGTATACAGCAAACCGGTCCTTCCCGTATCGCAGTGGATATTTTCGGCGCCACTTCCAATACGAACTGGATATCGCAGTTCAGGTCGGTAAAAGAGATCAAAAACATTTGGTATGAACAAACAGATGACGATGTGATGCGGGTTTATATAGAATTAACGCATCCGCAGCACTGGGGTTATCATATCGGATACGACAGTACCGGGCAAAAGCTGGTGATACGTGTAAAACGGCAGCCCGGAGATCTGAAGATCCGGAAGCTTAAAATTGCTGTTGATGCAGGCCACGGAGGTACAAATATCGGCGCTACCGGTGTAACCAGTAAAATTCTGGAAAAAGAGTATACACTTAAAATTTCACATGCTTTAAACAAATTGTTGAAACGGAAAGGGGCAACAACGTTTATGACAAGAGAAAAGGATACCACCCTCAGCATGGTGGAACGGACGGAAATGCTGCGCGCCGAAAATCCCGATCTGCTGATAAGCATTCACCTCAACTCTTCGGGCAATGCGCTTATAAAAGGAACGAGTACCTATTACCGTTATATCGGTTTCAGAAGCCTGTCTCAATCCATACTTCAGCGTATGCTGGAACTTCCCTTAATGGAAGCAGGTAATGTAGGCGGCTTTAATTTTTCACTGAACGGTCCGACAGATTATCCCAATTGCCTTGTTGAAGTGGCTTTTTTAAGCAATACAGATGATGAAAAAAAGATACTGGATCCCCGGTTCCGGAATGCTGTGGCCAAAAAAATATGCAGGGGTATAAAAGACTGGCTGAAAGAAATGAAGTGAGCTTTTCATAAATTTACCGATGCATAAAGTTTCACGTCGTAAGTTTGTTCATCAAACCACTAAAACAGCCTTCGCCGCTGTAATAACGGCAGGCACTATTGTAAATACACAAGCTATGAGTGATAACAGTACTTTTATTCACCATGTTTATTTCTGGCTGAATAACCCCGAAAGCAAAGAAGATTTTGAACAACTGGTAGCAGGATTGAAAAAACTCTCTGCCGTTAAAACCATTAAAACCTTTTATATTGGCAGGCCCGCCGATACCAACCGCGATGTGATAGACCGGTCGTATTCCGTTTCGTGGCTGCTGCTGTTTGACAATAAAGCAGACCATGATAGTTACCAGACCGACCCCATTCATTTAAAATTTGTGGACGAATGCAAACACCTCTGGAAGAAAGTAGTGGTATACGATACGGTGAATGTTTGAGAATGCCTGCCCGACTGAACAGGCGGGTGGAAACGGAAGCGGTCAGCACCCGACAGGGGAGGGTCAGACCGCGGTCAGAGGCAAATCCGAAGACGGTAATTCGAAATCCGAAGCCTTAAGCTTGAAATCCGGAGAATACAACGACAAACAAAAAACGACAAACCATAAACTCCAGCCCGGCCATGAGCTATTGCAGCTATGTAAACGGATTAAGCGCTGCGGAAGAAAATGTGCACAGGGATTATCACAATAATCACTATGGATTTCCTGTTGAGGATGACAATGAATTGTTTTGCCGCCTGATACTGGAGATCAACCAGGCGGGTTTGAGCTGGACTACCATCTTAAAAAAAGAAAAAGGATTCCGGAAAGCCTATCACAATTTCAATATTGCGCGTATCGCAAAATATACAGACAAAGACAGAGAACGGTTGCTGAATGATGCAGGTATCATCAGGAACCGTTTGAAAGTAAATGCGGCTATAGAAAATGCCAAGGCCGTTGTTCGCCTTCAAAAGGAATTTGGTTCATTCAAAAGCTGGCTCGAATACCATCATCCTAAAACCAAAGAGGAATGGACGAAGACCTTTAAAGCTACCTTCAAATTCACCGGGGGTGAAATTGTAAATGAGTTCCTTCTCAGCACAGGTTATTTACCCGGAGCACATACTGCCGACTGCCTCGTTTATAAAAAAATAATAAAAAGTAAGCCTGCCTGGAACAGGTAAGTTACCGGCCTTTCATGGCTTCCGCGATAGCATCTTCTAAACTAAAATACAGCCCTACTGTATACCGGGAGGGGTTATAATGCCAGGGCACGCTTGTTATTTCCTGGGCAAATACCATTTGTAACTGCGCTTTAATGAATTTATATCCTGTTCTTATTGTAAATGAGGGCTCCACGAACGCATAAGAAGTATTATCAATACGGCGACCGCTGTTGTTGATAAGATCTTTCTGCAAGAGATAATCGTTGCTCCTCCCTTTTGCATTAAAGTTATCGTAGTTCAGGTTAACGAAACGAAGATTAAATACGGCGTCAAAGGCGGGAGAGCGAACGCCTATGCCGGGTTGTATAAAAAAACGTTTTATCCGCATGTCAACATCACTCCTGATCTGGCCGGCTCCATAGCCCACATAGCAGTCGGTAACCATTTTAAATGTATTGCCTTTGGCATAATATCCACCTATGCCAAACTCAAGCAGGTGGGCTTTGCCATCCACATTACCGTTAACAGCATCAGGATTGTCGGGCGTATATCCGTAAGTGCTGTAGTTGGCTATAATGCCCAGGTGCTTCACAGGAGAAACCGAAGCCTGTAAGTCAAAAACATACCGGGTTCCCTCATAATCATCATCTCCGCTATTGCCGCCTATACTGCCTGCTACATTCAGGTGCGCCTGCCCGCCATCCGTAAACAAAGGTGCATTTACAGCATTGGGTTTGTAATAGTAACGGGTACAACTGCTGCAGGCTAACAGTGTAGCTGCACAATAAAAGAACAATTGCCTGGATTTCATGGCTAAGATTGAAGGATTATTGAACAATATACTTTTTAAACTAAATGCATGACGATATTATAAATAACGTCAATATCTGCGATTTGTTTTGAACTGTCTGAGCGATGATTGGGGTGATGCGTTGCATCCCCTGTTTAATTGAGGACGATGAGACCAATTGAAGAAGGATATGCTGATTATCTGAAAAATCAGCAAGGTATGGCAAAGGTATACGTTGCTGAGTATTATGTAATGAGTATTATGTAAATATGTTATTTCTTCAGCAAAAATATTTGTATATATTTTTGCGCTCCTTTCTTTACCCTGCGGTTGAAAGCCAATGCCTCTCCGTTGTTCGACCATATTGCCGCCCCGAATGGCGCATCTTCATCAGAACGGCGTGGAGTAAGTCTTTCGGACAAGTGGTTTTTTATACCGGTGACGTATACACTATTGTCGGCTATATAAGAAACATAAGCATCATCGGGACTTATATTGACAGGACCCCGGATAGAAAAGTCGTTAAATGTGATCTGGCTGATGGCTCCGCCGTTGGGCGAAACGCCAAAAACCTGCACAATCCCTTTGGCATCTTTTGCCATAAACAGTATCAATGTTCCATCAAACGTGGTGCGCAGCCAATGCCGGGGACCCTGGATGCCATGCTGAGTATAGGTGATCCTTCTTTGTAAAACTTCTTGCGGAATATTGGGCCTTGTGCTGGCTGTGCCTTCAAGAGGACTACCGGGTGAAGGCCGGGTTATGTCATCCGGTATGTCGGCCACAAATACTTCCGCTACGGGTTCATTCTTTTCATCTCGTACATTTCCCTGGAAAGCAATGGCCCGGTGTTGCCAGCTCCCGTCCGGCTTTTGGTATCCCTTTTTTCCGATCCAGCCTTCGTCGAATGCCTTCTCAATTTCATCACTTCCCGGCTTGGGATTTTCCGTAACCTTTGCCACCACCGCCGAAAAATATTCGCCATTGTTATTCTCCATTGTGCCATCACCCGGAACGGTTACTTTTTTGGGCATCATTACCGCAATGGTCCTTAGATCCTTAACCGCGGGATCAGTTTTAGACAACTGTTCCATTACATAATCATTGTAAGTAAAGCTTATCCATTGCCCGTCGCCGCTCCACGTATGCGCGTGTGTCCCTCCCCGTAAGGCGCCGGGCGTAAAGGGCGGTATAATATTGCGGGCATCCATGAATACCGGCTCAAAAGGCTTACCGGTATGAATAGCCACCCCTGTTCTGCGGGTAAAGCCGTAGGGATTATTTTGGCTGGCATTGCGGATGCCGTGAATGAACAATACCGTCTGATCAACCGGTGAAAAAGTAGCAGCGCCAACGCCGGGGCCATATTGTGTTTGGTTTTGTGTGCGGTACAGCGGTCTTATTTCGCCTGTTTTGGCGTTTACCATTTCGATGCTGCCCGTTACGCCAATACCGCCATCATCATTGCGGGTATCATACACGATCCATTCATCATCAGGAGAAAAAACCTGGGTTGAGTTTAAAAAATGACCGTAGCTGTCATGGGTAAGCTGCATTTCAGTAAAGTGCATTGGCTTGTTGATTTTTTTATTTGAACAGGAAGACATCAAAAAAATACTACCAAAAGCCAACAGCAGGATCATTCTATTTGGCCTGTACATAGCCAGTATAGAGGTCAATAATGAGGCGGGATACTACCAAGCCAGGAAAAATTTGAAAACCGGCTCATTTCGTCACATGCTATTCATTGTTTATCTGGGTTTTATCCAGTCTTCGGGGTTAAGGTATTTCGGATTGTTACCAACCACCACGGTTACAACAAAAAGAACCTTGCCTATACCGTCTTCATCTTCCGATTCGGCGGCTTTGCCAAGTACCTGTCCGAGCTTTATTTCCTCATCTTTATTCACCGTTATACCCGTGAGATTGTAATAAGTAGTAAGGTATTTGCCATGCCGTATGGTTACGGCAGATACGGCGCCAAAACTGTGCACAGAAGATACGGTACCCTCATATACCGCCTTTACAGGCGCACCGATATTCGTTTGAATATACACCCCGATATTGTCTTCATATAACCGGGTCCCTTCTATTTTATGCCTACCGAAAGGACCGGTAATATCTCCTCTGCCTACCGGCCACGGGAGTTTACGCCGGTTGTTTTCAAAACCTACTGAAACAGCGGTTACTTCGGGCGTATTTTCAAGCTTGTTTGCAGCACGGGAGCTGGTGCTTGCGGCAGCAGCAACAGGTTTACTGCCACCTGCGGCCTTAGCGGCAGCTTCTCTTCTTGCACGCTCAGCTTTTTCTGCTTCCATTATTTCTCTCTTAATAATGGCAGCAATTGAATTTTTAATATTGGTCTCTAATTTTCTTTTTGATGTGAGCTGCTTGTTCAGCTCTTTTTCCCTAAGCTTCAGCCTGGAAACAACGGCATCCTTCTGCTTCTTTTCCTCTTCCAGCTTCTGCATTTGCTGGCTCTGAACAGCAAGCGTTTGTGTTTTGAGGTTTTTGTTCTCGGCAAGTGCCTGGTTTTTCTGCGACAACAACAACTGGGTTTGGTGGATATTATCTACCTGCTCACCCCTGTATTCGCGGTATGCTTTCAGATAGGCGATCCTTTTGATGGCGTCGTTGAAGCTGACAGCAGAAAAAATAAAATTGAGCATGTCATAACTGCTCCGGTTTTTATAAGCATATTCGATGGTTTTGGCATATTGAGCCTTAAGGGTATCCAACTCGTTTTTTAAACGCTCTATTTCCCTGTTGTTCTTGTTAATATCATCGTTGATCATTCGTACCTGCCTGTTAATGGTCTCTATAACGGCATCCCTTTTTTTAATGAGGTTGCGTATACGGGCCAGTTGCCCCAGGCTTTCTTTTTTATTTTTTTGAATGGTATTCTGCGATTTTCTCAATTCCTCAATTTCCTGCTGTATCTGTTTCCGCTGGCTTTCCAATTCATCTTTTGATTGCGACCAGGATGAAATTTGTAACCCGCAAAGTAATACGAACAGTAAAAAAAAGAATTTGCGCATGCCTGAAGTTTTATATAAAAAAGAGATGATACTGCAAATAACGATGGTATAGGAATGTGATTGTACTGAATTTTGTTAAAATTATTTTGTGCTGTAGTTCCGGGGTATATTAAACGGATAGGTCAGCAGCCCATCAAATTGCACCTGCTTGTATTCAAGGCTTATATCCAGTCTTGTTTTTTCTGCAACAGCAATTTTCCTGCTGGCCGAGAACAGTCTTCCGTTGATTGTAATATAATCATTATAAGTGAAATCGGCAGTGCGGCTGCGTATCACATCTGCATCATCCAGTTTGCTGTGCAATATGGCAAAATCATGTTTTCGTAAAGCAAGCAAATGCTTAAAAAAGTTGCCCATGGTAGATAAAGAAACCGAGTTTTCTCTTTCTTTATACATAAGCACACGCGTACTGTCTAAATATACAGGATTGCCTACTATCAGGTCCTGTAAGATATAAAAATCTACCGGTAGCTGTATGATTTCCCTGATGTATTCCACAGAACGGAACTGCACATTCTTGTCTAACTTATCCATCACCTTTACACTATCGGGCGTAATGAAAACCCTGAAAGCTTCGATGCCAAATGCGGCGTTTATAGATATCCATATGATGCTGTCTTTTTGAATACGCACAAATGCATTGAAATCGTAATTTCTTTGCTTATTGTCTTTATACTGCACCTTTATTTTGGAAGAAAAAGTATTGAAGTCAATATGATTGGCTTTTATTTTTTCAAATGTTTCATGTACCAGCCTGGCCGAATCGGTTTCCGCGGGGTTTAAAAGAACAGTAACAACGGTATCTTTTTTAGTAATAGCCGATTGTAGTTTTTTTGAGCTGCGGCAACTGCACAATACAACGATGAAGAAAAGTATGGTAATAATAATAAACCGCATGACCGCTTTTTTAGCTGGATTAATTTTTCCCTGTATGTCCGAATCCTCCTTCATTCCTGGAGGTAACGCTTATTTTTTCTGTTGCCTCCCACAGGGCCTGTTCTACCCGCTGAACCACCATTTGAGCGATCCGATCGCCGGGCTGAACAATCTGCGGCTCATTGGAAAGATTAATGAGGATCACTTTTATTTCACCACGGTAGTCAGAATCTATAGTGCCCGGCGTGTTTAAACAGGTTATGCCCTGCCTGGCAGCCAACCCGCTGCGGGGACGTACCTGTATCTCGTATCCTTCGGGTATCTCAACAAAAAGACCCGTCGGGATCAACGAACGCTCCAGAGGTTGTAAAATAACCGGCGCCGGAAGAAATGAGCGGATATCCATACCGGATGCTCCCGGAGTGGCATATACAGGCAGGGGATTATCGGATTGGTTGATGATCTTAATGTTGATTGTTGCTGACATGCGGCAAAAATAAGACTATTTGGCTATTGGCTGGAAGGCGGGTATGAAGTTGTCTGGTTGCAGGATACAGGTTTCAAGTTGCACACACCTGTAACTTGTAACCTGCACTCTGTAACCCGCAACCGTACCCCTTTCAAATCTTAAATCTCAAATTTCAAATCTCACCCCCCTCACCCATACAATTCCTGGTGAATGGCTTTGCGGTCGTAGCCCATAGCCAGTATTCTTTGCTTGGCTTCATCAATCATATTCTTCCAGCCGCAAAGGAAAAATTGCGCAGGCGGAATATTTTGGGCAAGCTCTTCATAAATGGCATGCACGTAACCGGTTTTCCCTTCCCATTCATGTCGCGATAAAGTGGGGTAATAATGAAAATGAGGAAGCTTTTGTTCCAGTTCAATCATCTCTTCGTAATAGAGCAAATTGCATTTTTCACGACAGCCGAATATGAGGTGAATATCCTGGTGGGGAACATTGTGCAGGTTGATGTGATTGACCATGCTGCGGAAAGGTGCAATGCCTGTTCCGGTACAGATCAGGAACAGGTCCTTTTCTATAGGCTGTGGCAGCGTAAACACACCCAGTGCGCCACGCAAAATAAATTCGGAGCCCTCTTTTATTTCATTGAATATATAGGTAGTACCCGCTCCGCCCTCCAGCAATACAATTACCAGCTCAAACACATTGCTGCCATCGGGCCAGGAAGCGATTGAATAACTGCGCCATCTTTTAGCCGGCTTTTCATGAATGGGAAGGTCGAGCGTAACGAATTGGCCGGGAATAAAATCAAAGTTGTCTGTATCCTGCAATTCAATCCAGTACCTGCGGGTAAGGGGGGCGTCTTCCCTGATACGTGTAACAATGCCTTTGCGCCAGGGTAGTAAAGCCATATACAGAATTTTAAAAATAATAAGCGTATTATCAATACCCGTCCGCTCCGGTTGCTTAATTACCAGCGCTATAAAGTTAAGGGATAGGAATTATAATCCCTGCAGGAAAAGCCGACCTTTTTACTGAGCATAATTTATTCCGGCTTGCAGGGATTTTGGTGCGGCCAACAAAAAAAGCGAAACCCGCGGGTTTCGCTGTAAATGCCAAAAATGGCAGGCAATCGTAGATTTATAATAAGATAGTGATCGGTTGCTTTTGCGGAAGTAATATTACAGCATTTTGTTTTGATTTGCTATCTGCTGATCATTTTTTTATTTAACACCTGCCATAACATGTCCTTTAGCTCAACCATTCCCTTGTGCGTAACCGATGAAATGAAAAGGTGCGGGATATCAGCAGGCAATTCTTTGCCGATGGCTGTTTTTAATTCATCATCCAGCATGTCGCTTTTGCTTATGGCAATGATAAATTCCTTGTGCAGCAGTTCCGGGTTGTATTGTTCCAGCTCATTGACCAGTATATCAAATTCTTTGCGGTGGTCTTTGCTGTCGGCAGGAATAAGGAAGAGCAGTACAGGATTGCGTTCAATGTGCCTGAGAAAACGATGTCCCAGGCCTTTGCCTTCTGCAGCACCTTCAATGATGCCGGGAAGATCGGCTATGCAAAAGCTTTTGTTGTCGCGGTATGCTACCATGCCCAGATTAGGATTAATGGTAGTGAAAGCGTAATCAGCGATCTTCGGCCTGGCGGCAGTAACGGCCGATAATAAAGTGGATTTGCCTGCATTGGGAAAACCCACCAGGCCTACATCAGCCAGCACCTTCAATTCCAGCACTTTCCACGCTTCCTGTCCGGGTTCGCCCGGCTGGGCATATTCAGGGGCCTGGTTGGTGGCTGTGGCAAAGTTGGCATTACCCAATCCGCCGCGGCCGCCTCTTATCCAGATCACTTCCTGCCCGTCTTCCATTATTTCGGCTTCCTTTTCCTTTGTTTCTTCATCAAATGCTATAGTACCCAGTGGCACTTCTATTGTGATATCCTTTCCGGCTTTGCCTGTGCAATTGTTGCCGCTGCCACTTTCGCCGTTTTCTGCCAGCACATTTTTGAAATACCGCAAATGCAAAAGGGTCCATAAATTTTTATTGCCTTTGAGTATGATATGCCCACCTCTTCCGCCATCGCCGCCATCGGGACCGGCCTGCGGATTGTATTTCGTGCGCATGAAATGCTTGCTGCCGGCGCCTCCATGCCCGCTGCGACAAAACACTCTGATCTGGTCAACGAAATTCGATTTTTCCATACTGCGCTTTGGGCCAAAGATATAACCTGCATGGCATTGTTGAGAATGCATGGCGTACTTCAATAATTATGGGAATAAAAATACCGGCCATTTATATAACACGTTGTATATCAGATAAAAACATATATAACCTTATTATGTTTGTATGGCAATTGACTGGTCTCCCCGCCATTGGGTTTGCGCCCCTGTTTTATTTTTTTTATCTTTGCGCTGCATATCCGTTCCAAACCATCCTAATTCCACAGGATGCTGGCATATTTTGGATAAAACTTAGCCTTCGCCTACTATCCGGGCGGAAATAATTAGAACACTTGTAAAACAGATCATTTCGCTTGTTGTAAAACAGGAGATCGTGTTTTATATAATTTTTAACAGTTCTTCATTAAAGTGAGGGGCAATAAATTTCTTTTATGTTATTAGCAACTGATCTTGACGGAACATTTTTAGGAGGCCGGCAGGCAGACCGCTTGAAATTATATCGTTTGATACGGGAGCAGGAAAAAATACGCCTGATGTTCGTTACCGGGCGTGGTATTGAAAGTGTGATGCCTTTGCTTGATAATCCTGTGATCCCCGATCCTGATTATATTATATGCGATGTTGGAGCAACCATTTTAAACGGGCAAACGCTGGAGCCGGTTCAACCCATACAATCGGAAATTGAAAGCCAGTGGCCGGGTACGCTTCTCATACAAAGAAGAATGCGGAAAGTAAAAGGACTCCGTTTGCAGCCGGTATCACAGCAGCGCCGTTGCTCTTTTTTTTATGATGAACGTACGGACATTGATACGGTAAAAAGAATTGCTGATGAAATGGGGCTGGATGTATTGTTGTCGGCCGGCAGGTTCCTTGATATCCTTCCTAAAAATATCAATAAGGGGTCTACGCTCAAACGACTGGTTAAACTAATGCATTTTCATTCAAAAGATATACTGGTAGCCGGCGATACACTTAACGACCGGTCTTTATACGATACACAATACAAAGGAGTGGTTGTTGGAGCGGCGGAACCGGCGCTGGTGGATTATACCAGTGATATGCCCAATGTGTTGCAGGCAACCTCGCACGGCGCAGGGGGAATACTGGAATCGATGAAGCATTTCCCCGAGTTCAGCGGGTATGTTAACAAGGAAACGAACAATACACCTGAAGATGCACAGGGGGATACGCAATTGCTGGTAATGTATCACAGGCTTCCATACGAAATGAAAGAAGTAGACGGGACAGAAAAGAAAGTGTCGCCGAAAAGCCCTAATGGAATTATACCCTCCTTATTGGGATTCTTCAGCAACGGGCGCACCGGGGCGTGGATCGCATGGGAAGAAGTACGCAACAAAAATGAAGGGCATGCCGACAGGTATATTGATGAAAGTAAATATCCCAACCTTATCGCTTCCAGTATTCCGCTCACCAAAAAAGAAATTGAGGTTTTTTATAAGTTATTTTCCAAGGAAGCCTTTTGGCCGGTAATATTTTCATTCGCCGATAAGGTGAGGTTCAATCATGACCAATGGGAACAGTATGTAAAAGTAAACCGCTTATTTGCAGAAAGGGCGGCGGCAGAGGCCGATAAAAACGCCACGGTATGGATCCATGAATATAACCTGTGGATGGTTCCGGGGCTATTAAGGCAGCTGAGACCGGATGTGAAGATCGGATTCTTTCATCATACAGCGTTTCCACCGGCCGATATCTTTAATATTATTCCCTGGCGGAGAGAAATTATTGGCAGCATGCTGCAAT
>NZ_DAOMOZ010000052.1:0-25058 GCF_035444585.1 Agriterribacter sp. | reverse complement strand
CATCTGAACGCAAAGCCCCGGGGAACAAATAATAAGAACCAAATCACAAGAACCAAATAAATTTCAAATCTGAAGAGCCTCCCCTGAAACCTGTAACCTAACCTGCCCCCTCAACCCCACAATACCATCAATTCCTGCACTATAATATAAATGCCCATCACCAGCACAAACCATCCAAAGCCCTTTTTTAATTTGTTTGAGGAAATCTTTTTTGCTAATTGTGTACCAACGAGGATGCCCGCAGCAGCAACAGCGCTGACGCTCACTAAAAACAGCCAGTCAATATCATAATGACCCAGGTCGCCCGCAAAGCCTACAAGCGAATTGATCGCTATAATAAACAAGGATGTGCCCACCGCTTCTTTCATAGGCAGCTTTAAAAGTATTACCAAAGCAGGTATAATAAGAAAGCCTCCCCCGGCGCCCAAAAAGCCTGTGACGCACCCGATGGCCAGGCCAAACAATGCCAGCTGAATATAATCTTTTACACTTCGAACAGGAGAGGATCGGGTTGAAGGATTGATGGTCTTTTTAAGCATTGACAGGGAGGCCGCCAGCATTAATACGGCGAACAACAGCATGGTAAGCATAGATTTGGTAATGGCAAGTTTACCGGCCATCCAAAGCTGTTCCGGGATATGTGGTACAATATATCTCCTTACCAAAAATACCGTTGCAGGCGATACAATTCCAAGGGGCAATGCCAGGTTAAAGCTGGCCTGTCCTTTTCTGAAATTACTGACCGCACCCAACAAACTGGTCGTACCTACAATAAAAAGTGAATAAGAAACAGCTATAACCGGCGGCAAATAGAATATATAAACCAGCAAGGGAACAGTTAGTATAGAACCGCCCCCGCCAATGAGCCCGAGTGATATACCGATTAAAACCGCCGCTATATATCCAATGATTTCCATCATTGAATTTATTGTAAAATATGGTGTGCAAAAAATAAATACCCGGACCGTTTTTACATGAGGTGAACGCAGCGCTCCGAACAGACAAGTACCAGGGCGGGTGGATCCGGTTCCCTTCTACCTTCTACCCCACACCTACCCCTCCCCCGCAAGCTGCTTCCAGATCACATCATACACATCTGTTGCGGCCAGCGCTGTTTTTTCAACAGGCTGGTCGGTGATGAGCACCGGGTGAAAAGCCGGACTTGCTAAAACACTGCCATGTGATCCCCTTACCAGGGCAGCTTCCAAAGGAATTACATCCATTACATACCTGAAGCCTGCTTTTTTGCGCAGCAGCTTATACCCTGCACGGGCTTTGGAAGTCATAAACAATTCTACGGGGTCATAGCCCGGTTTTTTATGAATGTCTACCACCCTTGCATAATCGGGCGCCACAGCGTCATTGATCCAGAAATAATAAGTGAACCAGCTTTTTTCATCTGCCATCAATACAATATCACCCGACCGTTCATGATCAATATGATATGCTTCCTGTGCTTCGCGATCCAGCACAAGCGCCACACCCGGTATGCCGGCAACCGTTTCTTTTACCTGAGCCATTACCGAAGGATCATTTATATAAATGTGGGCTACCTGGTGATCTGCCACTGCAAAGGCCCTGGACGCACCTGCATCCAAAAGCTCCAGTCCGCGCTCCACCCTTATTCCCAGCAACCCTTTTTCACGTAATGCCCGGTTGATGTGAATGGGGTTATCAACAGGGTTTATGCCATATTCGGATAAGAGCACAATCCTTGTATTCTTAGCCGTGTAATATTCCACCAATTGTTCAACCACTTTATCAATCTCACCCAAATGCATGCTTATTTTTGAAAGATCGGGACCATATTTCTGCAGGCAATAATCCAGGTGAGGCAGGTAAACCAGCGTTAAGGTGGGGTTATATTTTTTATCGGTAAAAACAGTGGCGTCGGCTATCCATTGTGTGGATTTGATACTGGCACCCGGTCCCCAGAAGCTAAACAATGGAAATTGCCCCAGCTCGTTTTGCAATTCATCCCTCAACGCTGCAGGATGAGAATAACAATCCGGCATCTTCCGACCGTCGGCTAAATAATTGGGGCGCGGCGTTACCGCATAGTCCGCGCCGGAATACATGTTATACCACCAGAACATTTTAGAAGTGGTAAACGATGGGTCTGCCTTTTTTGCTCTTTCCCATATTTTTTCGGACTGAACCAATTTATTGGACTGCTTCCAGAATTTTATTTCACAATCGGTACGGTCGTACCAGCCATTGCCCACAATACCATGTTCATTCGGCCACTTACCTGTGATATAAGTAGATTGCACCGATGTGGTTACGGCTGGCAACATGGGCGCAATGGTTTGCAAATGTCTGTTACTGACATAGCGCTTTAAAAAGGGCGTATGCTCTCCTATCAGGTTAGAAGACAATCCTATAATATCTATTACAATGGTTTTATTCATAATGAAACAGGTGTCAGGTATGAGGTATCAGGTATGAGGTATCAGGAATCAGCTTTGAGCCATCAGCCATGGGCTGTCAGTTAATACTACTAACAATGGGTCCGGTATTTCTTTCACATCTCACTTCTCTCCTCTCACTGCTCACTACTCACTACTCACTACTCACTATTCACATCCCTCACCCCGGCAATCCCATCACCCACTGCATTTCTCTTATAATAGATTGGGTAAGCGGCAATCTTTTATCATCGGGCAACACTTCCCAGGTATAGGTTTCTATTTCAAGGTGGCCGGTGAACGGCTGCCGCCGGTGAATAGACAATACCTGCTCAATATCTTTTTGTGTACACTGCAGCACACCATATCCTTCCACAAACAAGGGCACATGAAAATGAGCCCGCCATTCTGTTACTTCTGTATTATAAGCATCAGGCAGGGCATCAGGCATATCGGCATATCTTTTCAGCCGGCCATTTTGCTGCAGCGCCACTACCTGGTGCAGGTAAGTAGGTTCATTGAACCTGCCGAAGGCTTCAATTACAGGCGCTCTCTTTTCAGGCTCAGCGGGCAACTTCGCTTTCAGCGCAGCGCTGATCTGTATTTTACCCGTTTTAATGCCAAGTTCCTGCATCTGTTTGATCATGGCCGCATGATCTTCATAACAGATAGCAAAATGGCATACATCATAGCAGAGCTGTATATGCTCTTTTATGTGAAAAGCGGCAATATCATCGCTGCATCCAAAAAGCTTGGCTGTATAAGGTATGCCCAATGGCAGCAAATATTGAGTATACCACTCTGTAAATTCTTTCCCTTCTCCCAACAGCCCATCGGGCTCCGGTTCAATATCTATATGTATTGACTTCCCGGTAGACTGCTTTATCTGTATCAACTGGTCGAGCACCGCCAACAGGTGAAGGGTTGATTTTTCAAAAACACCGGGCAATTGTTCGGTGCTGTGCCAGAACCTGTACGATAAAGGAGATGTGGAAATCCCTCCGTCCATACCATCGGGCAACAGCACCGATAATATCTGCGCCAGCCTTATTGTATATGCTTCCCGTTCAGCGGTAGTCCAGTCGGGCGCATGCACTTTGTCTTTCACTGCCGTACGGTGAAATCCGCCGTAAGGGAATCCGTTCATCGTAAAAACATAGCAGTCATTATCGTTCAGCCACCGCTGAAAAATGCCGAGATTCTTTTCTTCCAGCAACTCAATGCTCGCCGCGTTGGAAAGCCGGAGCCCGATACCAAAAGGCTTACCGGGCGACACCTGCTTTTTAACGGCAGGAATATGCTCCTTTAATTGCGTAAAGTGATCATCCCAGCTTTCACCGGCATGTATATTGGTGCAATAGGTAAGATGTCCGTGTGCTGTTTGCATATTCTTTTTTAATAATTTTTCAGCCACTGGCTGGCCTGCTGTAATATAATGGTATCCAGTTCATGTACTTCTTCTCCTTTTCCAATGGACGTTAGCAGCATAATCGTCAGTTGCCCGCCCAGGTGCTCCCGGAATTCATTCAATCCTTTCAATACCGGGCTTTCATCATTTTGTACATCAAGCAAAGGGTGAGTAACCGAAAATCCGAGTGATTTCAATACTTCAACAATGGCTCTGGCATCCTGTTCCTGCAATCTTCCCGACAAAAAGGAATAGACGCTGTCGAGCGCGATGCCCATTGCAACCGCTTCTCCATGACGGATACTGAAATCCGAAAGCTGCTCCACTTTGTGGGCGCTCCAGTGCCCGAAATCCAGCGGGCGCGACGACCCCATCTCAAAAGGATCACCCCCGGCTATATGCTGCAGGTGCAGTTCGGCACATCTTCTTATGAGGTATTGCATGGCTTCCATGTTCCTGTTCGCCAAAAGCGGGGCATTCGCTTTTAACCATTCAAAGAAAGCCCTGTCTTTGATAAGCGCTACCTTCACTGCTTCCGACATACCCGAACGCCACTCGGCATCACTCAAGGTAGTTAAAAAAAAGTGATCATTGAATACGGCAACAGGTGGAACAAATGTTCCCAGGAAATTTTTTTTGCCGAGGTAATTGATGCCGTTCTTAACGCCAACACCAGAGTCGTTTTGTGAAAGTACGGTAGTAGGTATGCGTATATGCCGGATGCCGCGGTGCGATACGGCTGCGGCATACCCAACAAGGTCGAGCACAGCGCCGCCGCCTATTGCCACAATATAAGAATGCCTGTCTATGCCATGTGCATCAACGGCCTGTACAACGCTATAAAAATATGCTTCCGTATTTTTAGATCGCTCGCCACCCGGGATCACCATGATGTCTTTTATCAATACAAAATCATGTTCGCTGGCGAAATAATTCCTGATCTCCTCCTTCAACCGGGGGTGATGAGTGGCTACAGCTTCATCTATTACAAAAAAAACTTTCTTGGGAATATCCGTTTGGGCTGCCTTCAGAAAATTGCGGAAAAGAAAATTATCGGGTGCAAATAAATGATTGGTAAAAAAAACTTTATACTCAAATCGTACGCTGAATGTTTGCTCTATATGATCCATCACGTTGTTGCTAAAATAGTACGGAAACAGGATATTGCGCCATTTTAAAAGCGTAAAAATAAGTTATTAACAAATCATTGCCATCAGGTAACAGCAAATAGTTTCGCCAGGAGTACCGACACCGGCAAAAGCAATACAATAAGCAGTGCAAAATAAATTGCGCCGAATGCGGCTGCCCAGCCTGCATTCATCACGATCAATGCAATTACACCAGCCTTTACAGCTTTTCCAATAAGTGGTCCGGCCGGGTTACGAATGGCTTTTTGTAAAGGCGGAAATATCATGGCACCGAGCAAGATCACAAAAGCGAGTGCATATACAATATGATAATTGATGACGGCTACTGTTAAAATGCCGGCGATCACCATTGCATATAATAATACCGCGCCATACAAGATGCTTTTCTTTCCTCCATGTACTTCTCCCCTGCTGATCATGGTAACAGCAGCTATATATATCACAGGCATTATGGTTATATAACCATATTGCGGGAGCGCAGCAGGAAGAATGCTCATTCCCAGCAACAAATTCAGTCCGCGGCAAATGCCCATATTAAGCGGACCTAAAAAACCGTTGTGTTTCATCCATTTGTCGTATACTACCGCACAAACCGCAATAGCAACCGAGATCATTGCTGAGAATGAAAGCCAGCCGGTTACATGTACGCTGGCGGCAGCCGCAATGCCCGCCAGGAGCAGGATGATCCCAAATAAAGCAGCACCATTTTTTGTGATCAGCCCACTGGGAACAGGACGTTCGGGGCGTTCCGTCCGGTCAAGCTCTGCATCGAACACATCGTTTAAAACCACCCCTCCTCCATACAGCCCAATGGTAGAAAATATCAGCAGTCCGATAGGTTGCCATTGATACACACTTCCATCTTTAACAACGTATCCTGCAATGGCAACGCCTGCCAGGATATCGGCAACAGCGGTAACAATATTCGCCGGCCGCATTAAGCGCAAAAACCCGATCACCTTCTCCATGCTGTATTTATCGTATAATGATGGAGCTTTTGTCTGTCCGGGGTTTCTGCCCTCCCCTGAGGATGGTATTCCCCCCAAACTTCAGGCTTTGGTCAATATTTTTTACCGCGGCAAAATCCGGTTCATCAATCTGGCCGCTTTGTGCAAAAGCGGTGATCGCGTTCCGGTAAGTGACCAGCCGGATAGCTTCATCGCTGATGCCCATATCTTTCATAAGCGCCGCAGTTTTGGGAACTGCCAGCGGGTCGCTGATGCCCCAGTCGGCCGCCGAATTGATCATTATGCGGTCTGTTCCATACTGCTTCACCACATCCACCATCCTTTCATTACCCATTTTTGTAAAGGGGTAAATGGTAAAAGCAGCCCAGAATCCCCTGTCTAACACTTCTTTTACGGTTTCTTCGTTGTTATGATCAACGATCACCATCGCCGGGTCAAGCCCCTGTTCGAGGGCTATGTCCATGCTGCGGGTAGTGCCTCTTTTTTTATCGCGGTGAGGGGTATGTATCTGCACCGGCAGCCCGGCTTCCTTAGCCAGGTTGAGTTGCAGGCGATAGTACTTTTCTTCTGCAGGGGTTTGGTCATCAAAACCGATTTCTCCCACACCCACCACGCCTTCTTTATAAACGAACAAAGGCAGTATTTCCATCACCTGCTCTGCCAGCGCTTCATTGTTGGCCTCGCGTGAATTTAACCCGATCGTGCAATAATGTTTGATACCGAACTGGGAAGAGCGGAAACGTTCCCAGCCAATGAGGCTGCTGTAATAATCCCGGAATGTATCTATACCGGTACGGGGCTGTCCCAGCCAGAATGCAGGTTCAATAATGGCAACTATACCTGCATCTGCCATGGCTTCATAATCATCGGTCGTACGCGACGTCATATGGATATGCGGATCAAAAAACTGCATCCCTTTTATGCGTTCAAGATAAGACTTGTCCGGCGTTCCGGGCTGGAGGTCCTTTTCTGTAATGTTATTGCTGCAACACATGATTTTTTATTTTTTCTGCCAGCACATTCCAGTTCAATTCACCCGATGTTATGGCAGATTTAATACCAGGCAATTTATTTAATAGTTCCTGAGCCGGAGGATAATCACTTTCACTGCAGGCCAATGCAGCGGCTTCCCTGTCGGATATGTTTTCCGATTGAGCCAGTCTTTCCATATCAGGAAAAATATCTTTGTCAATAAATTTTCCCGTGCAACGCCAGATCTGTGGATTAACCGTGCGGTGTGCGGCCCATCTTTCATGGGCATAATCGGATAAGGTTTTAGCCAACGCTGCATTGGCGCGGGTATCCAGTCCAATGATCTGCTCAACCGGCTTTTCCGTAAAAAAAGCTTTTAACACCAACTGGTTCCATGCCTGCTCATTCAAATAAGCCGCCGGGTAAGGATTGTTGCACATGATCGCTTCCAGAACGTTGCCAATATTGCTGCGGATGCCTTCGGCGCATCGCTTGCTCCACATTTGGGGGTATGCCAAAAAAGGCAAAGCCGAATACAGCGCTACCAGTTCATTTACTTCGGCCGTTAAAAATAAATTTTCAATGGTTTGAAAATATTGCGCTTTATCCGCACTGTCTGCATTGGCAAGCAGCCATACCCTGCACAGCCTGTCAACAGACCAGGACGAAACGGACAAGCCTGCTCCCTCTTTCCGGAGTGATTCTTCCTGATCGGGAGTTACATGAATGAGCGGTTTTCCTGTTCTGCGGGGAACCGAAACAAAGGCAACATTAAACTGATGCGGATTATGGGTTGGGGCTGCCTTATCATTTAACCAGGTCCACATTTCGGGGTTTACATTTTGCCTGACAACTGCTGAAAGTAATATCTTTAACGCTTCAGACTGATAATGAGACATCATATTATCTTTAACCTGCTGCTTTAATAATTAATAATATGTAAAATTAAGTAAGTATTAATGAATTTAATTTACGTGTAAATTTACAAATAAGATCGTCTTTAATCTCACATCCTGTTTTATTATGCTTTTATCTGTATTGAATATCATTTTCTTCGTTGCATTTGTATGGTTCGCCTGGTTAAATATGAACGACAAAGATGCATGGCTTTGGGTAAGTATTTATATGATATCCGCCGTTTTGTGCGGTTTGGCAGCTTTTAAATATTATTATCCGCTTATTTATATGCCGGTGATGGGCTTTTATCTGGTATACGCCGTTGTTCTTTTCTTTAAAAAAGACGGCGTATGGGACTGGCTGACCAAATACAAAAGGCAAAACATAGCAGCTACCATGCAGGCTACCAGGCCATATATTGAAAATACGAGGGAATGCTTTGGGCTCCTCATCATTAGCGGAGCGCTACTGATTAATTTATTAGTGAGTTATTAAATACATTAAGATCTAAGCCTTCAAAAAGGCTTAATTAAATTAAAACCCGGCGCATGATCCGTCATACTGTAGCATTCACATTAAAATATCCAAAGGGATCTCCGGAAGAAAAAGAATTTTTAGATGCCACCCTGCATTTGAAAAAGATACCCGGCGTGGAGCAATTTGAACGGCTGCGGCAAACCAGCAAAAAGAACAGGTTCAATTTCGGCCTGTCTATGGCATTTTCCGATCAAAAAGCCTATAACATGTACAATAGCCATCCCATACATACCGAATTTATCCAAAGGTATTGGATTCCCGGCGTGGAAGATTTCCTGGAAACGGATTACGAGCTGTATTAGCTATACAGGTCATCTGTTGCACCCTCATCATATCCACCGTCGCACTTTCTTTTTGTACTGCAGGTATTCGTTACCGAAAGCCCTTTGAAGGTAGCGCTCTTCTTTGCGGATGATATAAAACTGAACGGTTACAACAAGCAGGGGTATCACAATAAATGTCCACCAGCTGCCCTTAAAAATACCAATACGGCAATACAGCAGCAACAATCCCAGATACATGGGGTTGCGGGTAATGGCATATATGCCTGTGGTTTGCAGTGAACTGGCCGGCTTAATGGTAACCACGGTATTTTTTGAGGCAATGAATTTCCAGAGTGCAGGCACTACAATCACCATTCCTGCAATAAGCAAGATCCAGCCAGCCGTTGCGGCAGTGGCCGTTTGCAAAAAGAGGTTGTTGAGGGGTATGATCTTTTGCAATGCAACAGACAAAAAGAAGAATGCCACGTAAATTAACGGCGGTGGTATGTATACGCCGGGATGATCTTTTTTTTGCATTGCCAAAATTAAACGGACGCTGTATTAAACCTTAGTAAAAAAACGACATTTTTAACCGGTCGGAAATGCGCTGTGCCCGCTGGTGGGCTGCAGGTAAAACCGCCCGGGAGGAAATTCCGCAAATGCTTTAAATTCTTTCAACAGGTGAGAAGAATCGGTATACCCGCATTCGAGGGCAATTTGCGACCAGTTTTTACCGGGGTATGCATTTTTAATTTTCATTGCATATTCAAACCGTACGATCCGGATGAACAATTTGGGAGCGATCCCCACTCTTGTAATAAAACTGCGTTCAAACTGGCGGAGGCTCAGGCGGGCCAGGTGTGCCCATGTTTTTAATGAATGCGCTTTCATCGGGTCGAGCATCTCAACAGCCACCTGGTCTACCGGTTCCTGAGGGCGGCAGGATGCATCAAACTTCTTTTCCAGAAATGATATAACTATTTCCACCATGGCATCATAGGACGAGACTGATGTTAGCTGCTCCAACAGGTTATTCAATTCGCTACCCCATATTGTTGCAGCATCTATACCGTTATTAACGGTTTGCTGCATAGGAATACCCAATAAGCGCCACGTGCCGGTTGGATAAAAAGCCACTTTTACCATAAGGTGGTCTTTACCAAATAATAATCCCACGGGCTTGTATTTTGGACCGGTAACCACTACGCGGGGCACCGGTATTTCAACCTGTGCTGCAGGTACGATCTTTACAGGGTCATGAAGGTAGAAATAGAGATTTTGCTCAGTATTGGCCAGGCAGGTAATAAAAGGTTCGGGAAGCTTTGCCGCTTCGCTCCATTGTGCATGATATACCTGCAATTCGCGAACTATCCCCTTAAGCACGGGAGAAGGCTGGTATGCTTTGTAAAAAGACAATTTCCGGGTTTTATGATCTTATTTTTATATTGCTGCGAGCTATCCTAAAAGTGAGAACTGCCCTACCGAAAGAAATGTTTCTCTTCTCACATCTCACGTTTGACATAGCGCTACTTGGTTTCAAATGCATTTGCCGATCCATCAGATTCCTGTTCATCAATATGACCGCTGTTGCCGTTATCCGTTTCATGTTCGGCATCATCGGGTGCATTGATCCGCTTCGCCATCTCACCCATAAAATCTTTATCCTCTTCCTGCGCCGGTGTGATGGACTGCTTTTTTTTAGAAAGATATTGTTGAAGTCGCTTGCTACTCATGAAGCATCATTTTAATGGGTTTCCAATATTTTCATCACTATTTTTTCTTCTGCGGTCAGTCCGGCTTTATTGTCATTTTTATTTATTTTGTCTAATTGCCGGATGTATTTATCCAGGCTGTTGGTTTCATATAAAGATATGATGATGGGGTGCACATAATATTTCTTACACACCGTTCTTGTATTTCCCAATAGCGCCGAAACCTGGTCCAATGCCTCTACGATCTTTTTTTTGGCATTGGCTTCTGTTTCCGCCATACCTGTTTCTTTAAGAGCTAAAAAAGCCTGTACAGTGCCGGACCAGGTGCGAAAATCTTTGGCGGTAAAATCACTACCGCTGATCTGCCTAATATAATCATTTACCATTCCCGAATCAATGGAGCGTCTTTCATTTCCTTCATAATATTGAAAAAGTTCCTTACCCGGAATATCCCTGCATTGCTTTACGACAGCGGCCAGCTTTTTATTTTTGATCGTAATATTGTGCTCAATGCCTTTCTTGCCCTTAAAACAAAAGGTAATCTTTTTTTGTTCAATAGCAACATGCTTATCCTTCAAAGTGGTTAATCCAAACGAGCCGTACAGTTTCTCATAGAAATTACTGCCTATCCGTATATTCGTTCGTTCCATTAAGCTTACCACAGTTGCCAGCACTTTTTGCGGCGGTAACCCCGGCAATGCAATGTCTTTTTCCAATTGCAGTCTGATGGCAGGCAAAGCCTCGCCAAATGCGTGCAGGCGATGAAATTTCGTTTGGTTTCGCAGCGTGTTCCATAAAGGGTGATAGCGGTATTGCTTTCTTTTCCGGGCATCAAGCCCCGTTGCCTGCAGGTGCCCGTTCTCCAGCGAACAGATCCATACATTTTCCCAGGCCGGCGGTATAACCAGGCTTTTGATCCGCAGGATCTGTTTTTTGTCTTTTACCCTTGCCTTGCCCCGTACATAATAAAACCCACTTCCGTTTTTCACCCTTAAAATACCCGGCTGTGCGTCTGTAACATACACGAGGTTAACCGCTTCCGCAGCTTTTACGGGGTCGTTAGCAATAGCTTCTATTTTTCTTTCAGGGAGCTTTATGATCTCTTCTTCATTCAGGAAATTATTTTTCATTTTCTGCTGCTTTCATTTTGTTTCCATCGCCCCAGGAAATTTCTCTTACCGCGGCATTTGATTGCAGATCCCTGATTATCCCGGCAAATTCTTTTTCCTCCATTTTATTGAAAGTGATGTGAACGGAGTTTTCATTTTTCGCTTTATTCAGTGAACTGCGTACGCCCGCTACATGTTCATTAAAAAGCAGTCCGCCCATCATTTCAGCTGTATCTGAAGCATAGGTGGTGGTGAAATGAAGATTTCGCTGCTCGAAACGACCCGTTATTTTTTTCTCTATGGGTTGCAAAGCCCAGAGTATGAGCAGGGCTATCGCGGTTGTTATACCTGCGGCAAAATACATGCCTCCGCCGGTTGCCAGCCCAATGGCAGCTACGGTCCATAGTCCTGCAGCAGTAGTTAATCCTTTAATCTGTGTTTGTTTCAGCAACACTATTGTTCCGGCGCCAATAAAGCCGATGCCGCTTATAACCTGTGCGGCAACCCGGGACGGATCAAGCGATACGCTCTCGTTCGTTAATACGTCATCAAAGCCGAAAGCCGATACCATCATAATAAGAGAAGAGCCCACACAAACCATCATATGCGTTCGCATTCCTGCTGACGACCATTTTTTTCTTTCCCTTTCTAAACCCACGATCGCACCAAACATTGCAGCAGCAAGCAAACGTATTGATATTTCAGTCCATGAAATCATTGCATGAAGATGTATAATATTGTATAAAACCGTGCCGGGCTTCCGGTACAAACCGGTTGCTGCAGGTGAATCGCTACCATCCGGCATCATAAGGCCCGATGCTTATTGCAAATTTAAAGCATAAAACTGCTGCCCATGCCTGTGCATTTCAATTTGTTGCACTGCCTGGTTTCACGGGATTGATCCAGGAATAATACCTGCCACCGGGTCACCAAAGCACGAAAAAAATTAAAGTATGAAATACTGTCCAAAAACGCTTTATTCGTTCGCCTTTAAAATGATATGAGGAAAAAATTCCACAACCTGCTTAAAAGATTAAATATGGCCGGCAATACAATTTTGATAGGAAAACAGGAAATGCTGGGCAATGGCAATTGATTTTTTTTATCAGGTTTTTTATCTTATTATCCGGTACAGCGTCCTGCCCTGCAAAGAATAAATCTTTTTATTACCTTTTGCACGATTGCGCTGTTTACATTAATGCTGCAACAAATTTCCCGGGGCTCATCAAATGAAGGTGGAGGCATGATTATTGGCTCATAAAGACAAACCCTGCGGATGTTTGGCCATAGCAAAACTTATCATTGAAAATGAAATTTCAACATAAAGAGAGGCAAAACAAAGACGTATTTTCCGAACTGTTTCCCCAGACCATTTCGGTGCTGAAGAAAACGATCATCACCCCGCTGCTTTCCGACAATCTTTTCCAAAAATATGCAAACGAAAAGCCGCCCCTGCGTTCCGAGCTTTTCACCCTGCAGCAAATGGAACATCACGCCAGATCTTTGGCGGCAAAGCACATATTAATCAAAGCCCAGCCTTCCGAAAAGATGCTAAAACGATTGGGGGAGAATGAACGCCTCCTGATGGAAATTCACGACCTGCTTACCAAAACAGTTAAGTCGAATATCCGTATTGCCCCCGCCGGCGAATGGCTGCTTGATAATTTTTATCTTATTGAAGACCAGGTAAACACGGGTAAAAAGCATTTACCCAGGGGATACAGTAAAGGTTTACCCCAACTCGCCAACGGCGCCTCTGAGGGCTTACCGAGAGTATATGATATTGTTGTAGAGCTGATCTCGCACAGCGACGGCAGGGTTGATTTCGAAAGCTTATCGGGCTTTATCAGCGCCTACCAGTCGGCAACCACGCTTCAACTTGGAGAATTATGGGCCATCCCTATTATGCTTCGTCTCGCTTTAATTGAGAATTTACGTCGTTTATCAACCGAAATAGCATTAGACATCCTGCATAAAAACCTGGCCGATTACTGGGCCGACCAGATGCTGGAGATGCTGGATAAGGATCCTAAAAACCTTGTAGTGGTAATAGCCGATATGGCCCGGTCAAAACCGCCGGTTGAAGGCGCTTTTGTGGCGGAGCTGACCAGGCGATTCCAGGGCAGGGGCGCAGCACTGAGTTTACCGCTTAGCTGGATCGAACAATTCGTATCAGACACATCCCTGTCCGGCGCTGAACTGGTACACATCGAAAATCAAAAACAGGCCGCCCGTCAGGTTTCTGTAAGCAACAGCATCAGCAGTCTCCGGTTCTTAAACAGCACCAACTGGCGAAAATTTGTAGAACAGGAAAGCATTGTTGAGCGGATACTGAACGAAGACCCGGATGGTACCTATGGAAAAATGGATTTCTATACAAGAGACCATTACCGCCATGTGGTGGAAAGGATATCCAAATACAGCAACCTGTCGGAGAAGGAAATAGCCCAAATTGCTATAGACCAGGCCAAATCGGGCACGGAAAACGGCAGGAAAAAGCACGTGGGCTATTATCTTGCAGACTGCGGAGTAAATACAGTAGAAAAGATTGCAAGAGTAAATTTGCCTTTTGGTAAAAGATTACGAAAGCACCTTGCGGCATTCCCTTTGTTTTATTACCTGCTGGGTATCATCCTGCTTACCGCTTTGTTTTGTTGGGCGATCACCTGCAATATTACCCGCAACACCGGCATATGGCAATACGGCTTGCTGATGCTGGTTTGCAGCATTGCCGCAAGTCAGCCGGCAATAATTCTATTGAACTGGCTAACTACCCTGCTTACACGTCCTGATCCGCTGCCGAGGATGGATTTTTCATCGGGGATACCACCGGAGCACAGTACACTAGTTGTTGTACCTACGATGCTTATAAATACGGATGCAGTTGATGAGCTGGTGGAAGCGCTGGAAGTGCGCTATGTGGCCAACCGGGGTGAGCACCTGCATTTTGCACTGCTAACCGACTTTAAGGATGCCGGAACACAAACCCTCCCCGGAGATGAGTCGTTGCTCGCCCACGCTAAAAACAAGATCATCGAACTCAATGAACGATACGGCAAAAACACACCCGATATTTTTATGCTGTTCCATCGTCCACGCATATGGAATGAAAAAGAAGGAGTGTGGATGGGGCATGAACGCAAAAGAGGAAAGCTTGAAGATCTGAATGCCCTGCTGAGGGGTAAAGGCGAAGAAAAATTTTCATCCATTGTAGCCAACAAAGAATTATTCCGGGGTATAAAATATGTTATCACGCTCGACACAGATACCAGGCTGCCCAGGGAAGCTGCCTGGAAGATGACAGCTACCTTAGCACACCCGCTCAATAAAGCAGTATACAGTGAGCATAAAAAAAGGGTAACAGAAGGTTATACGATTTTACAGCCCAGGGTTTCCAACAGTCTTCCCGGACCGAGAGGGTCTTTATACGCCCGGATACACGGCAATGAACCCGGTATTGATCCATATACCCGGATGATCTCCGACGTGTACCAGGATCTGTTTGGAGAAGGCTCCTTCATCGGCAAAGGCATTTATGACGTGGATACTTTTGTGCGATCTCTTAAGGGCAGGTTCCCCGAGAACCGGATACTCAGCCACGACCTGGTTGAAGGATGTTATGCACGTTCGGGCTTTTTGAGCGATGTACAGTTGTACGAAGATTACCCACCCAGCTACTATGCCGACATGCAGCGCCGCCACCGGTGGATACGTGGCGACTGGCAGATATTAAGATGGTTGTTCCCCCTTGTGCCGGCGCCCAACAAAAATTACAGGAGAAACCCGTTAAGTGTTTTATCGCGCTGGAAAATTTTTGACAATATCCGGCGCAGCCTGGTGCCTGCCTGCCTGATGCTGCTGTTGTTGTACGGGTGGCTGTTTACTTCCGGAAGCTTCTGGACCCTTGTCGTGGCAGGCATCATCGTTGTTCCTTCCATAATAAAACTGATATGGGAAACTTTCAACAAACCAAAGGATACCGGCTTTTATCCTCATCTTTTATTTACGGTACGCACTGCGGGAGAAAACTTCTTCCGCCATCTTCTTGATCTGGTATTTTTGCCTTATGAAACTTTTATAAATACCCATGCCATTTTACGCACCGCCTGGCGCATATTTATCTCAAAACGAAAATTACTGCAATGGACCCCTTATGGCAGCGCTATGCGTTCCGCTCCCGTAACGCTTGCAGCCAACTATGCCACCATGTGGATCGCACCGGCTTTTGCAACAGCAGCTATGTTGTTTTTGCTGTATAAAAATTCCCCTTCTGTTGCGGTTGATTTGGGTATATTGATACTGTGGATACTTTCGCCAGGCATTGCATGGTTTGTGAGTATGCCCCGTAAGCCCCGAAAAGCTGCATTAAACGAGGAGCAGATCCTTTTCCTTCAAAAGCTTTCGCGAAGAATATGGGCTTTCTTTGAAAAATTCGTGAACTATGAAGACAACTGGCTTCCCCCCGACAATTACCAAAAAAAGCCCGGGCCTAAAATTGCGCACCGCACGTCGCCCACCAATATCGGGTTATCACTGCTGGCCAATCTTACCGCCTTTGATTTTGGCTATTTATCGGCCGGCAGATTAATAGACCGCACCACCCGCACACTCAATACGGTACAGTCCCTGGAAAAATACCGGGGGCATCTGTATAACTGGTACGACACAATAACGCTCTCCTGTTTGCAACCAAGATACGTTTCAAGCGTGGACAGCGGCAATTTTACGGGACACCTGATCACTTTAAAGCAGGGTTTACTGGATTTAAAAGAAGAGAAAGTATGCTCTGCCAAAGCCTTTGACGGGCTTCGCGACACCGTGGCCATATTGCTCGAAAAAAGCGGGGAGGACAATGCTTTGCCGGAACTGAAAAAAGAGATCGACGCAGCACGAATGAATCCGCCGGTATCGCTGCCACAACTGATGCTATTGTTCGAAGACCTGAAAAACAGGTACAATGCGATTGCTGCGCAGTATAAGAACAACAATGAGGAAAGCGACAATGAGCGCCGGGAATGGATGGCCCTGCTGGGCGTACAGCTTAGTGACCTTTCGGGCGATATAGCCACGCTGGCACCCTGGCTTCTGATGCATCCCCCCTCGCCCTCATTTCAAAACATCATTGATGAAATAGATCATATCCCAACGCTAACACAATTGTGCTGTATACACACAGAAGTACTGCCAAAAGTGAAATCGCATTACAGGCAATCGAACACAACGCAGGAAAATGACTGGCTGGACATGCTGGTATCCCGTATCATTCAATCTGCCAAACGCGCCAAAGAAAGAATACTTGACCTGGACAGCCTGGCCAGGCAATGCGATGAACTTGCAGATGTGGAGTATGACTTCTTATACGACAAAACGCAGCACCTGCTTGCTATAGGCTATAATGTTGAAGAGCACCGGCGCGATAACAGCTATTACGATCTACTTGCTTCAGAGGCAAGACTCGGGAACTTTGTTGCCATAGCTCAGGGAAAATTACCGCAGGAAAGCTGGTTTGCGCTGGGGCGCCAACTCACGAGCTTTGGTTCGGCGCCGGCTCTGCTTTCATGGAGCGGCTCCATGTTTGAATACCTCATGCCTTTACTGGTGATGCCATCGTATGACAACACGTTGCTGGATCAGACACATAAAGCCGTAGTGCAAAAACAAATTGACTATGGCAATAAAAGAGATGTACCCTGGGGCATTTCAGAGTCGGGGTATAATATGATAGACGCCAACATGAATTACCAGTACAAGGCTTTTGGTGTGCCCGGAACAGGTTTCAAACGCGGACTGGGAGAAGAACTGGTGATATCGCCCTACTCTTCCGTTATGGCTTTAATGGTGATGCCTGAAGAAGCCTGCCATAACCTCCAGCTTATGGCAAAAAAAGGATTTGCCGGCACTTATGGCTTTTACGAAGCGATAGATTACACGCCCTCCCGTTTGCCAAGAGGTCAGGAACATGTTATCATTCATTCCTTTATGGTGCACCACCAGGGTATGGCTTTATTGTCGCTTTCGCATTTGCTGCTTAACCAGCCCATGCAAAAACGCTTCACAGCAGATGTGCAGTTCCAGGCAACACTGTTGTTATTACAGGAACGCATACCCCGTGTAACGGCGCTAAGCGCTCCCAATATCCACATTGCAGACGCCGCAAGCGAGGTGAGTAAGGAAGATGATGCCTTTATGCGCATCATCAGCACCCCTCAAACAGCTACACCCGAAGTACAACTGCTTTCCAACGGCAGGTACCATGTTATGGTTTCCAACGCCGGAGGAGGCTACAGCAGGTGGAAAAATATTGCCGTAACCCGCTGGCGTGAAGACAGCACCTGCGACAACTGGGGCAATTTCTGTTTTATAAGAGACCTGGAAAACAATGAATACTGGTCATCCGGCTACCAGCCTGCATTACAGGGTGGCGATCATTATGAAGCAGTATTTTCGCAGGGACGCGCCGAGTTCCGCCGTCGCGATTTTGCTATTGAAGCGCATACCGAAATAGTGGTGTCGCCCGAAGATGACGTGGAGCTGAGAAGGTTACATCTTACCAACCGGTCGCGTAAAAAAAGAACAATTGAGGTAACCAGCTATGCCGAAGTAGTGCTGGCGCCGGTAGGATCGGATGCCGCACATCCCGCTTTCAGCAACCTGTTTGTACAAACTGCTTTGCTGGAGCAAAGTCATGCTATTGTATGTACACGCCGGCCGCGTTCGCAGCATGAGCAGCCGCCGTCTATGTTCCATTTAATGAAGGCATACCATGCAACTATACAAAGTATAGCTTATGAAACAGACAGAACAAAATTTACCGGGCGGGGCAACACCATTCACCAGCCATTGGCGATGCAGCAGGCTGCATCGCTTTCTTCTACCCAGGGTTCTGTACTGGATCCTATTGTTTCAATACAATACAGGATCGAAATTGATCCGCAGCAAACCGCTGTAATTGATATGATAACCGGCATTGCGGAAACAGAAGAAGGTTGTAATGACATGATCGGGAAATACCAGGATAAATTTTTGGTTGACCGCGGCTTCGAATTATCGTGGACGCACAGCCAGATCATACTGCGGCAGATCAATGCCACGGAAGCGGATGCACAATTATATGCAAAGCTGGCGGGTGCGATCATTTATACCGATCCTGCAATGCGGGGCGCCCCCGACCTTATATCCCGCAACAACCGTGGGCAATCCAGCCTGTGGAGCCATTCCATTTCGGGCGATCTGCCCATTGTTCTGGTGAAGATTGAGGACGTGAACAATATTGAACTGGTAAAACAAATGATCCAGGCACATGCCTACTGGCGCTTAAAAGGAATGACTGTTGACCTGGTGATCTGGAATGAAGATCACGGCAGTTACAGGCACACGCTTCAAAACCAGATCATGTCGCTGGTGGTTCCGCTGGTGGGAGCCCAGATCAATGAGGATCCCGGCGGCGTTTTTATACGCTCTGCAGATCAGCTTTCCAATGAAGACCACATTCTTTTTCAAACGGTGGCACGCGTGGTGCTGTCCGACAGGTTTGGTTCACTTGAAGAACAGATCAACAGGAATGTGAAAATAAAAAATGTAATCCCTTATTTTACACCTGTTAAGTTTTATCCTTCAACGCCCACTGCTGTTGCGCCTCCCGAAAACCTGCAGTTCTTTAACGGCACAGGTGGCTTTTCGGAAAACGGAAGAGAATATATTATTATAACAGAACCGGGGAAAGTTACTCCTGCTCCATGGTGCAATGTAATTGCCAATGCGGGATTCGGCACCATCATATCCGAAAGCGGCCAGGCATATACCTGGCTGGAAAATGCACATGAGTTCAGACTTACCCCCTGGAATAACAACCCGGTAAATGATCTTGAAGGAGAATGTTATTACCTGCGCGATGAAGAAAGCGGAAGATTCTGGTCGCCTGCCCCATTGCCTGCAAGGAGCAAAACAGCCTATATTACCAGGCACGGGTTCGGTTACAGCAGCTTTGAGCACAGTGAAGATGGTATCTATTCGGAGATGACCGTATTTGCTGACCTTGACACCGGTGTGAAGTTTACAATGCTCAAAATCCACAACCGTTCGGGCAGGCAAAGAAAACTATCTGTTACCGGGTATGTGGAATGGGTACTCGGTGAGTTTCGCCCGAAAACGCAAATGCATGTGGTAACCTCCGTTGACAGCGATACGGGAACCATCTTTGCGCGAAACGATTACAATACGGAATTTGCCAACCGCGTGGCCTTTTTCGATGCCGATGGCATGCTGGATTCCTTTACCTGCGACAGAAAAGAGTTTCTTGGCCGTAACGGGTCTTCACGTAACCCGGCTGCCATGAACAAAGTGAAGCTTTCAGGAAAATCGGGCGCTGCGCTCGATCCGTGCGCAGCCATACAAACCACCCTGGACCTGGCCAACGAAGAATCGCATGAAATTATCTTTAAGCTGGGAGCAGCAAAAACGCATGGAGATGCACTGCACATTATTGAACAATTTAAAACCCATGCCAGTATTTACCAGGCTTTGGATAAAGTAACCCGTTTCTGGCAACACACCTTAGAAACCATCCGGGTGTATACGCCCGATACGGCATTGAACATTCTTGCCAACGGATGGCTGAACTATCAAACGATCGCCTCCAGGATATGGGGCAGAAGCGGTTATTATCAATCGGGCGGGGCATTTGGTTTCAGAGATCAGTTGCAGGACATTTTATCGCTGATGTATGCCCAACCCGATATAGCACGCCGGCAAATATTGTTGAATGCTTCCCGGCAGTTCAGGGAAGGAGATGTACAGCATTGGTGGCACCCGCCTTCGGGAAGAGGTGTTCGTACCACCTGCTCCGATGATTTTTTGTGGTTGCCCTATGTAACGGCAAAATACACAGTGCATACGGGTGATACGGGAATACTGGATGAACCTGTAGAATTTCTTGAAGGCCGGCTGCTGAACGAAGGAGAAGAATCCTATTACGACCTGCCCTCCCGTTCCGGTCAATCAGCCAGTTTGTATTTACATTGCATAAAGGCGATAGAAAGAGCGCTCCATTTCGGAGAACACGGATTGCCTTTAATAGGATCGGGCGACTGGAATGATGGTATGGACAAAGTAGGGGAAAAAGGAAAGGGAGAAAGCGTGTGGCTTGCCTTTTTCCTGTATGATATACTGATACGGTTCGCTGCAATTGCCGCAAACCGGGGAGATGCAGCTTTTGAGCAAAAATGCAATGAACAGGCCGAAATCCTGAGGAAAAATATTGAAGCCAATGCATGGGACGGACAGTGGTACCGCCGTGCTTACTTTGATGACGGTACGCCGCTGGGTTCTTCCCAAAATGAAGAAGCCAGTATTGATTCCATTGCCCAAAGCTGGAGTGTTTTGTCTAAAGCCGGAGACCCGCAAAGAACACACAAGGCCATGCAATCGGCAGTTCAACACCTGGTTAAAAAAGACGCAGGGCTGATCCAGTTGCTGAACCCGCCCTTCGACAAATCGGACCTTAATCCCGGCTATATCAAGGGTTACGTTCCGGGAGTACGCGAGAACGGAGGGCAATATACACATGCAGCGATATGGCTGGTAATGGCCCTGATGGCTTTGAAACAAAAGGAAGAAGGATGGGAATTGCTACAAATGATAAACCCCGTTAACAGGGGCAGTAACGCCGAAACCATTGCAAAATACAAAGTGGAGCCTTATGTAATAGCTGCCGATGTGTATTTCCAGTCTCTCCATCTTGGCCGCGGAGGGTGGACATGGTACACCGGCTCTGCAGGATGGATGTATCAATTGATCCTCGGATCATTTTTGGGTGTACAGCAAAAAGGAGAACAACTGCATTTTGATCCCAGCACACCGGCGGCATGGCCTTCATTCAATATCCGGTACCGGTATATGGATACCTTATACAATATTGAGATCAGAACATCCGGCGCAGGCGAAAATAAAATAACGGTCCGCGTAGACGGTAAGGTTTCGGAAAACGCTTTTCTCCAATTGCAGAATGATGGCGGTGAACATACAGTGGAAGTTGCGATAGCGTAAAGGGGATATGAGTTGCAAGCTGCAGGTTACAGGGGTTTGTGCATGGGGTGTTCCTGGAACCTGCAACCTGTAACCCAAGTAATCCCATATCTCAGAAAAATTGCTTACATTAAGGGCTCCGCAATACTTTAATTTTTTACTATGAACAATAAAATCGCTTCGCTTACAAAACTTCAGCAGGAAGGGAAAAATATTCACCGCCTTCCTTTTTCTATCCGGATATTACTGGAAAACATACTTCGCAACCACGACGGCTTTGCCATTACCGATGAGCACCTGCATACCTTAACCGATTGGAATGCAGCCGGATCGGATAAAGATATTCCGTTTAAACCGGCGCGCGTGCTGATGCAGGACTTTACCGGCGTTCCCGCCGTTGTAGATATCGCTTCTCTTCGCGCTGAAATGATCCGCAAAGGTGGAGACGGCTCCAGGATCAACCCGGCGATACCGGTAGACCTGGTAATTGATCATTCTGTACAGGTAGATTTTTTTGGTACGGATTATTCTTATAAAAGCAATGTGGCCCTGGAGTATGAACGCAATGCAGAACGGTATACGCTTTTAAAATGGGCGCAAAAAGGATTGAACAACTTTACTGTTGTGCCCCCGGGCATGGGCATTTGCCATCAGGTAAACTTAGAATACCTGGCCAGGGGCGTTATCGAAAGAGACGGGTGGGCATTCCCCGACACGCTTGTAGGAACCGACTCGCATACACCTATGGTAAACGGGATCGGGGTTTTGGCCTGGGGCGTTGGCGGCATTGAAGCCGAAGCCGCCATGCTGGGGCAGCCCATTTATTTTTCATGCCCGCAGGTTGTGGGACTGAAATTAACAGGTAAGATCCCGCAGGGATGCACCGCAACCGATATGGTGCTTTCCATAACCAAACTGCTTCGCGATTATGGCGTGGTAGGAAAATTTGTTGAAGTATTTGGAGACGGGCTCGATCATTTAACCGTTACCGACAGGGCTACCATATCCAATATGTCGCCGGAGTTTGGCTGCACGGTCACTTATTTTCCAATAGATGATCAAACGCTGGATTACATGAAACGTACTGCCCGCAGCCAGCAGCAAATTGATCTTGTAAAAAAATATTGTCAGGATAATATGCTCTGGCGCACAGGAAATGAATCTATAGAATATTCCCATGTGCTGGAATTGAACCTCAACACCCTGCAGCCTACGGTTGCGGGGCCCAAGCGCCCGCAGGATAAAATACTGTTAGAAGAATTAGATGATAAATTCACAGAGGTGCTTAAGACTGAATTTTTGAGAGATTATGTTCCGTTTCACAGCCGCCAGGAACATGCATGGCTTGCAGAAGGCGGCTCGGGTACCGAATTTTCATATTCGCCACGTCATGAGCATACCGGCATTACTGTAGAAAAAGAAAACAACCTGCGATCGGTAAGAATAAAAATAAAGAACAAGGAATATGTACTGAGCGACGGAAGCATTGTTATTGCAGCCATTACCAGTTGTACCAATACGTCTAACCCTGCGGTTATGGTGGGGGCAGGACTGGTAGCCAGGAAAGCAATTGAAAAGGGATTGCGTTCAAAGTCGTGGGTAAAAACAAGCCTGGCGCCCGGTTCTAAAGTGGTAACCAGTTACCTGCAACGTTCGGGGCTGGCCGAAGATCTGGAAGCCCTGCGGTTTCATACCGTTGGATATGGCTGCACTTCGTGCATAGGTAACAGCGGCCCGCTCCCGCCACATATTGCAGAGGCCATCGACAAAAGTGAAATGATCGTAGCCTCCGTATTATCAGGCAACCGCAATTTTGAAGCGCGGGTGCATCCGCAGGTGAAGATGAACTTCCTGATGTCGCCGATGCTGGTAGTGGCTTTTTCACTGGTAGGACGTGTAGATGTTGACCTGCTGCATGACCCGCTGGATTACGATCCCAACGGCGAACCGGTATACCTGAAAGACATCTGGCCTACCCAGGAAGAGATCAATGAAACGATAAAAGCCTGTATGCGTGTGGAAGATTTTGAAAAAGTATACAGCGTTATTTTTGAAGGGGAGGAAGACTGGAAAAACCTGGTAGCACCCGAAGGCACAAAATATGTTTGGGATAGCAAATCTACTTATATCCAGGAAGCACCCTTCTTTCAAAACCTCAGTACTGTTCCCGAACAGCTGACCGATATCAAAGATGCACGTGTGCTGTTGTTTTTGGGAGATTCGGTTACCACGGATCATATTTCCCCTGCAGGCGCTTTTGGCGAACAAACCGCGGCAGGACAATACCTGCTCAGCAAAGGTGTGGCAAGAAAAGATTTTAATTCCTATGGATCACGTCGTGGCAATCATGAGGTGATGATGCGCGGCACCTTTGCCAATGTGCGCATTAAAAATAAGATCACCGATAAGGTGGGAGGATTTTCGACTTACCTGCCCACCAATGAAACGCTCACGGTTTTTGACACAGCTATGAAATACGCGGCAGACCGGACACCGCTGATCGTTTTGGCTGGAAAGGAATATGGTAGCGGCTCATCGAGAGACTGGGCAGCAAAAGGGCCCAGCCTGCTGGGGGTTAAAGTAGTGATCGCCGAAAGCTTTGAACGCATTCACCGGAGCAACCTGGTAGGAATGGGTATTTTGCCTTTGGAATTTCCAGAAGGAGAAACAGCGGAAACACTGGGCTTAACGGGAAAAGAAAAATTTGATATCACCGGGATATCGGAAAACCTTTACCCGTTCAAAAAAATAAAAGTCACTGCAAAGAAAGACTCTGGTGAAGTAATAGCGTTTGAAGGAAAAGCAAGACTGGATTCCGCCATTGATGTGGCATATTTTGAGAACGGCGGCATCCTGCAATATGTGCTGAGGGGGTTTTTGAAATAGCGTATTGAACCACGGGGACACAGTGGCACAGGGATACACAGAGAAGCTTATAATTTATGGTTTGCTGTTCTTTAACTCCAAACTGTAATCCTTGCGGCATGGTGATGCCTCAAGTATAAGCTGAGACAAGATATTTATTATCCGGCCCTTCCAGGGTCGTAATACTTAATACTGTTATCCGAGGGTTATAAACATTTGGACAAATGCTCAGCACTCCGCCGCCGCTGGAAGCTGCCAATGACATATTATGTCATTCCCAAAGTAATTAAAGGTGCCGGTTTCTTACTTAATAACAAATAAATGAGAAATCCGAAGCGGAATCTTAAATCTTAAATCATAAATTTCAAATCATAAATTTATTTTGCCCATCCCATACCATCGGGTGCATTGCCGGTTTTAATATCGCCTGTAAATTCCAGTGTGCCCAGGTCAAGCACACTTACCATGCCTGCTCCGCTGCGTGCAATAAAGGCCTTTTTGCCATTCGGGATGATCAATATGCCTACCGGCGCACCCTCCGCTTTAACCCGTTTGATCACTTTGCGTGAAGCGGCATCTATGATGATCAGTTCTCCTGTGCCATTATCAGATATCAGTACCCTTTTGCCATCAGGCGTAAACTTAACACGGATAGGCACTTTTCCAACCGCAAAACTATGTTTTATGGTATTGGACGCCACATCTATGATATCAATGGTGCCATCACCGGTATTGCCCACCCATACTT
>NZ_DAOMOZ010000051.1:6800-25153 GCF_035444585.1 Agriterribacter sp. | reverse complement strand
TGGTTCAGGAACAGTACCATAAATACTTCTTTATCCTGGTCTTTGAGTATGGCGTGCAGGTACCTGGCAATACTGCCGCTGTCGTTGAGTATCGGCTTGTTCAATATTTCCCCCGCTTGCCTGCGCCTGCCCAGTTCCATCGCCGCAGCAATGGTGATGGCTTTTGCGTCGCCAATGCCTTTGATCTTCATCAATTCTTTTATGGAAACCTTACCCAGTTCATTCAGGTTATTGCTGCCCAACAGCATGATTTCTTTGGCGAGCTCTATAGCCGATTTGCAGCGGGTTCCGCTGTGTAACAATATGGCTATCAGTTCGGAATTGCTTAGGCTTTCAGGTCCTTTACTGCGCAGCTTTTCCCGCGGACGGTCGTCTTCCGACCAGTATTTGATCGATGTTTTTTGTGAGGTCAACATAATTTTTGTGTTTTTCAACCGTTATTTTGTTCTGTAATATATCCAAATTCCTTTTAAAAATCTTTAAAATCTGCCTCTTATGAAACTGTCAAACCGCCAGCTTGTTATCGGCTCCCTTCAGCCGCTTTTATTTTGCATTGGCATGTATTGCGTTATTCTTATTTTTTCGGTATTTGCATGCTCTTCTCTATACCACGCATTTAAAAGCAACAAAAAAACGGCTGATACCGAAGCCAGGGCGGTATCAGCGCATCAACCGGTAAAACAGGTTGCCGCTTCTTTTAAATAAAGATCATATGGATAGATACTTTTATCTTTTCACCGTCCGGCAGTACGGCAAAGCCTCCTTTTCCTTTGTTACAGCTTAATACAGGAGCAAGGTAACGAGGTGGGAATTATGTAACCTGAAAAAATTGAAGTCCCGCAGCAGTCGGCCCTTTTGAAACAATAAGCTTTTATTTATCTGTAGTGAATACAGTGATGTAACCGATATTCGGTTCGCAATATATAATATCACTTGAGTTCAGTGAAAAGCAGGTAATATATTTTTTAAACGGCCGCTCAATAGTTAGCACCTTCTTTTTATCTTCGCCGGATATCACACTCAATATGCAACCGAAGGCGAAAATATTTTCAGGCACAGGTTCCCGCTATCTTGCAGAAAAAATTGCACAGCAGTACGGACAGCCCTTGGGGAAAATAAGTATTCAGCGGTTTAGCGACGGAGAGATCCAGCCCACCTTTTTGGAAAGCATAAGGGGCGACTATGTTTTTCTTATCCAGAGCACTTTTTCTCCTTCAGATAATATAATGGAGCTGTTGTTGATGATTGATGCAGCCCGGAGAGCTTCTGCCGATAAGATCATTGCTGTTTTGCCCTATTATGGTTACGCCCGGCAAGACAGAAAGGATAAACCCCGCGTGGCCATTGGCAGTAAGCTGGTGGCTAACCTGCTAACTGCTGCAGGAGCCGACAGGGTGATCACGATGGATTTGCATGCTCCGCAGATACAGGGTTATTTTGACATACCGGTGGATCATTTGGACAGCTCTGCTATTTTCATCCCTTATATTGAAAAACTTAATCTGGAAAACCTTACCTTTGCCGCCCCCGATGTGGGAAGCGCCAACAGAATAAGGGAAATAGCCAGTTATTTCAATGCCGAAATGGTTATTTGCGATAAACACCGCAAGCGTGCCAATGAAATATCAAGCATGGTGGTAATAGGGGATGTAACGAACAGGAATGTAGTTCTTATTGATGATATATGCGATACAGGCGGCACACTTGCCAAAGCTGCAGGTTTGCTTATTGATAAGGGAGCCTCCAGCATCCGGGCCTTATGTACGCACCCGGTATTGAGCGGTAATGCTTATGTTAACATCGACAATAGTGTACTGGAGGAGATGGTGGTTTGCGATACCCTTCCTTTACGTGAACATGCGGAGAAGATAAAAATATTAAGCGTTGCGGGACTCTTTGCGAAAGCAATTCGTAACGCGTACGAAAATCAAAGTATTACAGGTCTTTTTATTCATAGTCAGCTAAGGAATAAGTAGGAAATTTTAAACATATATAAAAAATGAAAACAGTTACAATCGAAGGCCAACTGAGGACCGGAACCGGAAAAAAAGCCACCCGGCAACTCCGCTCTCAGGGTTTGGTACCTGGTGTAATTTACGGTGGCGACAGGGAGGTTAATTTTCAGGCTCCTGCACTGGCTTTTAAGCCATTGGTATACACATCAGAATTCCAGTTGGCAAACATCAATGTTGATGGTCAGTCGTATCGTTGTATTTTAAAAGATATCCAACTGGATACGGTGAGCGACAAACTGAGCCATGCCGATTTCTTACAATTGAGTGAAGCCAAAAAGGTTATTGCCAACATTCCGCTGAAGTTTACAGGTGTAGCGGAAGGTGTTAAAGCCGGGGGAAAGCTGGTAACCAAAATGAAAACATTAAAAGTAAAAACCCTGCCTCAGCACCTGAAGGAGAACATCGAAGTGGATTTGACCAATCTTGGGATCAACGAAAATGTAAGGGTGGAGGATGTAAAAGAAGGACATTACGAGATTTTGAATTCACCCCGCATTCCGATTGCCTCCGTGGTAATGACACGCCAGTTAAAGCAGGAAGAATCTGCAGCAGCGCCCGCCGCCACAACCGGAACCGCTGCCAAAGCACCTGCACCGGCGGCGAAAAAATAAAAAGGATCATTTTCTTTTATATGCCCAATCCTTTTACGGATTGGGCTTTTTGTTACACCCGTTGGTTTATGTCTAAATTTTTAATAGTAGGCTTAGGTAATCCCGGAACCGAGTACAGGCATACCCGCCACAATATCGGTTTCGACGTGGTAGACGCATTTGTACTAAAGCATGCTGGTGGTTTTACGCAGGGCAGGCATGCAGAAGTGGCAGAAATAAAATGGAGAGGAAGAATATTTATTTGCATAAAGCCCGCTACTTATATGAATTTAAGCGGGAAAGCTTTTAAGTACTGGCTGGATAAAGAAAAAGTGGTCCTGGATCAAACCCTTACTGTTGTAGATGATCTTGCACTTCCCTTGAGCAAGTTGCGGCTAAGAACCGGGGGCAGCCATGCAGGGCATAACGGGCTTTTTGATATTCAAAATATTTTGGGTACAGACAAGTACCCCAAATTAAGATTTGGTATCGGCAATAATTTCCCAAAAGGAATGCAGATTGAATATGTACTGGGCAAATGGTTTCCTGAAGAACAGCCAATAGTAAAAGAAAAAATAGAAAAATGCGTAGAAGTAATTGAAAATGTTTCAGTTATAGGATTTGAGCGTACCATGAACCATGTAAACAGTATGGAGTTTGGAAAATAAAGGCAGACTGGCGCAGTAACATTAGCTAAAAAAAGATGCCAAGTGTATAAGTTTCAATTTGTTTGCCTTAAATTAGCATCTTGCTATTTCCCAATTGTACAGGATCCATCTTCCTTGAATTATCCTCTAAATCTACTTAAAAACACATGTTCATATCGTTTAATTTGTATTTGTAAACCTTATTGAACTCTATTGAATTATGAAGATATTCTGTATAGGCCGTAACTATGTTGAACATGCCAGTGAAATGGGCAACGAAGTACCGTTAGAGCCTGTTGTATTTATGAAGCCCAAAAGCGCTCTTTTGCAGGCAAATACGCCGTTTTATTATCCCGAGTTTACCAACGAATTGCACGCGGAGGCTGAATTGGTTTTGCGCGTATGCAAGAATGGAAAATATATCCAGGAAAAGCATGCCGGCAAATATTACAACGGAATAACTGTTGGTATTGATTTTACCGCAAGGGATATACAGGACGAACTGAAAGCCAAAGGATTGCCCTGGGAAAAGGCTAAAGCCTGGGATAACTCCACCATTATTGGCAAATGGATTGACCTTACTCCTGCAATAAAAAAGGATGATATCAATTTTTGCCTGTACAAGAATAAGGAATTGGTGCAGCAGGGCAATTCCAGCCAAATGATCTTTGGTTTCGATGCCATTGTAGCTCATATTTCTAATTATTTTTCACTTAATATTGGTGATGTCATTTTTACCGGCACTCCGGCTGGCGTTGGAGAATGTGTGGTGGGTGATGAACTGGAAGGCTTTGTAGAAGACGACAGCTTGTTTGAGCTTTCCATCAAATAGCATTGGTAAAGACCGTATTTTAAATTCAACTGTCCCCGTAGCCCGCGGACTTTTCTTTTTATTGTTAAAAAGCCGCCAAAACATTTGTTTTAAGCGGCTTTTGATCATTCACGAAGCTAATAATAGTGCACCCGAATCACTAATTAGTACGGAATGTGTACATGACAACCCCTGTTGCAACCCCCTGATCAATTAAGTATTAAAGAAAAAAAATAAGCTGTTTAACCATTTTGCTATTTTGTTTCATAATTTCATCACATATCCGCCCTCTAAAAATTTGTTACCCCGCTGAGAAGTTTTTTTATGTTTTAAACATTACAACTCAGATGCAACATTCCGACCAGAAGTATATCAATGCCTTATTAGAAAATGATGCAACAGTACTGGAAGAGCTTTACCAGCGGTTTTCCGAAAAGATCAAATGGATGATCATCCGGAACAACGGTAGCGAAACAGACGCCGCGGATATTTTTCAGGATGCCCTGCTTTCTATATACAATAAAGCAAAGGGCGGTGATTTTACACTCACATGCCCCTTTGAAGCATTTTTATACCTTATTTGTAAAAACAAATGGCTCAATATATTAAGCAAAAGGAAGACGCAAAAGGTAACAATTACCGATACCGAAGGATTTAATTATATAGGCGAAGATGATTTTAAACTGGCGGAAGATTGCGTACTGCGGCAGGAACGAAACAATTTACTTGCAGAAAAGCTTGCCGAAATGGGCGATAGCTGTAAGAAAATCCTTCAGCTAAGCTGGAGTGGCATAGCAATGGATGAAGTGGCAAAACAACTGAATGTTACTTATGCTTATGCACGGAAAAAAAAATCGGAGTGTGTGGCAAGACTGATTAGCCTGGTAAAACAGTCGCCCAAATTTAATTCATTGAAATGGTAAGGTATGAAAGACCACAATGTTGAGCAATTTGAAAACTACCTTTCGGGAGACATGGCTCCTGAAGAAAAGCTGCGCTTTGAGGCCGGACTGAAAGAGGATAAAGAATTGTATGATTTATTCCATCTGTACAAAACAATTGATGCCGAAATGTACAACACCGGCAAATACAGTACCGGAGAAGCAGCTTTAAAAAGCACCCTGCAAAAGCTTAATGCAGTGTATTTCAAGCCTGAAGCGCCTGTGATGCAAATGAAAAAAAATAAAAAAAGGTTCAGGATTGCTGTGGCTGCCGCTGCGGGAGTTATTTTAATTTTGACAGCTTATTTTTATTTCTTCCAAAAGGCTACTGATCCCCGGCAATTGGCCAATCGTTATGTAAAGGAAGAACTGTTGCATTTGAGCATCACTATGGACGGGGCAAAAGACAGCCTGCAGCAGGGGATTGCAGCGTATAATGATAGCGCATATGCCAGGGCTGTACAATTGTTTGAAGCCGTATATAAAGCACATCCCGGGAACAGCGACGCCTTGAAATATGCAGGGACAACCTATCTTGTTACAAAAGAATACAACAAGGCATTGCAATGTTTTGATGAGCTTGCAGCCAAAAAAGGATTGTTCAGCAACTCCGGCACGTTCCTCAAAGCGGTAACCTTATTGCAAAGAAACCAGCCGGGTGATAAAGAACAGGCCACGCAGTTGTTGCAGCAGGTTGTGAATGAAAAAGCCGACGGCAGCAAAGAAGCCGAACGCTGGCTAAGGAAGTAATCTTTACCGTAATCCTTCCCTTTAATATATAACATTAAATCAGCTAAAATATATTGTATATGTTATTGAGAGGTGAATAGGCCGTAGGTAATGGTGAACTTTACCTCTCACTATTCACCATTCACATCTCTCATCCTAAATTTTACATTGTATGGAGATAACGGTTCCTAAAACACGATCGGTAATATCATGTTTCCGTATGGCTGTTGCGGCATGCATTATTGTTATTGCCGGTTGCAATTGTGGCGGATCCCGCACTGTTCCCGACTGGACAACCTACCAGGTAAGATCTCCTTATGAAGGCGAAAAGCCGGATCCTTATCAACAACTGGTTGTATGGCTGAAACCCGGTACGTCGCGGCAGGACTTCAATAAATGGCTGCAGGATAGCATTGTGAAAAAAGAAAAGAATGAATTGAAAATAAGATTTGTGTGCGGCAGTTGCGATTCATCTCTTTTTTTGCTGGAAGGAAGAGGTGTTGAGGTATATATGCAGGGTGAGGTAGCACAGGGAGGCAGTGGCAGCAGGAGTAAGCCAAAAGTAACCGGCGAGAGCGGCCCGCTTTATTTCAGTACCAATATCCCTGTTCAGTTTCCTGATGATACCAACGAACCTAAGGAAACAAGACTTCCGGCTCCTCCGTCATTCAGTGATCCGGTTGTGAACGTTGCCGTTTTTGATACCGGGCTGGATACTGCTTTGATCAGCGCCGCATTCCTGTATAAAACCGCCGACAGCGCCTGTATACCCGGCGGGAGCTCAGGATGGAACTTTACCGCGGGCAACAACAACTGGCTCGATGATAACCCCGGAAGGCATGGCAGCACAGTAACAAAATTTATAATTGATGAATCAGAGCGGTACAAAAAGAACAGCATAGCCGTGCTGCCTGTAAAAATTTTTGATGCCGATGGAACAAGCGATCTCTACAGTATACTTTGCGGGTTCGCTTATGCGAAAAACCGGAAGGTCAGCATCATTAACGCAAGCTTTGGTTATTATGAATCAAGGAATAAATACGACAGTTCGGGTAATGCATTATCTGAGCTAACTGCTCCGGTGTTATTGAAAGCATTCATAGAAGAGCATCTTACCAAAAACAATATTCTGCTTATAGCGGCAGCCGGCAATAAAGATGATGCAATAGAAGATCCGGAATACGATCCGGCAGATACGCTCCAAAAGCGCAATCTCGATAGTGTACATTTTTATCCTGCATCCCTGTCGCCTCTTTTGCCCAATGTAATTGCCATAACAACAGTATATAAAAACCAGGTAAGCCCCACCCAGAATTTTTCAAATAAGGTGGTGGATGCCGGCGTACATGCAGACGGAATAGATAATGCGAGGCAATTCTTCTTCACCAATCCTGTAAATACAGGTTTATCGCCCGTAGCAGGTTCTTCATTTGCTGCGCCTGTAGCCACGGGTAAATTTGCCGCGTGGTACTATACCTATAAAAATATGTTAAGCGCGCCTTTAACTATGGCCAAAAAAGACAGCATTTTCGCTATGCTTAAAACCCTGCCCGATCCTGTTTTTTTATACAATGAAGCAGGCCTGGCCAATAAAACAAAGGAGGGCAAAGTGATTCGCAAGGCAGACATTACAGAACAGGGAACAACTGTTTCATTAAGATAGAAGCCCAAAACAGATCGTATGCTTACCGGGGGCAATATATTTTTAAGAATAGTGACGTTTCAGCTCCTCACCGTTCTTTTTTTAAGCACGCATTGTTTTTCACAGTGCCACACCGGCAAAGACATATGGAGCAGTATTCTGGCTCTTGAAAACGCTTTCCTGACCAATGCCGTAAAGCTACAGCAGGCATACAGGGTGAAGCATGAATTTGAACATTGCAAACTGAGCAGGGATTCTGTATATGCAAGACTGCTGCACCGCATTGCCACGCTGGAATTTTTAGAAAATGGCAATAAGGCAACTAAGGAATCTGTTGAATATATGTTGCGCGCAATAGCCATCAACAATTCAGATGCCCCCGGCAGTTCTCCCGGATATGCCGTAAACAGCTATTACAATCTTGCTGTTTTTTACAGCTCACTTGATCTGAACAATAAGGCTTTAGATTATTACGACAGTGTTATTATATCAGATAATAAGCTAAACCTTCACAGTAACATTGCCATTGAATGCCGCGTGGGCAGAGCGGATATATTATTTAAAAACGGCGATTTTCAGAAATGCGTGGATGAATGTACTGCCGGTTTAGCTGTTGCAAAATATGCAGGAGATGCGATTACCATGATGCAATTGTTTAACCGGCGCGGACAGTCTTATGTTTACCTTGATAAACCGGGAAACGCCGGCGCCGATGCCGATTCTGCCCTGCACTATGCCGGTGCGCTGGGTGATGACTTTGAATGGGCTACGGCTGCAAAAATAAAAGCGCTTATTTATGCCGGTGAGGAACAGTTTGATAAAGCGGTTTTATTGTTTAACAAGGCAATACGCTCCAGGAAAAGAACAAATGAGTACGCCCAGGTGGCAGATGACTATACCGATTTGGGTAATTTTTATTTTCAGTATTTAAAGCAATACAGGCAGGCACAGGATTGTTATTTTAAAACGGTTGAATTTGCCCAAAAAGCAGGCGATACTCAAAGAATGTGCAAAGGCTATATCAATCTTGGTGAAGTGGCTTTCAGACTGCAGCAGGATCATCGCTATACCCGTACTGAAAATTATTACCGTAAAGCGTTGGAGGTATATGGGTTGAATGAGGGCTCGCTTTTGCAAGATCCGGTGTTAAGCCGGCTGTCTGTCATCGGTAATACTGATCTTTTACTGGTTATCCTTAATAACAAGACCGAATTGTTGCTCAAACTTTATAAAACAAATGGCGATAAACAATACCTCAAGGCCTGCCTTTCCACCGCAGTTTTAATGGATTCTGCTATTGCACAGGCACGGCACGAACAATTGGGTGAGCAAAGCAAGTTGTACTGGCGCAATAAAACCCGGTCTTTTTTTGCTACAGCGCTCGAAGCCTGCTATGTGGCTGAGGATATGCCTAAAGCATTTTATTTTATGGAAAAAAGCCGGGCGGTATTGCTAAGTGATAAGCTCAATGAACTGGGTGCTGCCACCCATTTGCCTGCATCCGAAAATGCCCTGGAGCAAAGCTATAAAGCAGCCATTGTTTATGAACAGCAAAAACTGGCCCGCACGGGTAAGCAGTTGCAGGCGTATCAAAGCCAGCAACTGAAAGTAATACATGCAAAGGAAGCCCTGGAAGACTATGTTAAAACGCTCGAACAAAAGTATCCGGTCTATTACCAGTACAAATATGCAGACGATATTCCAACACTTGAGGAATTGCAGGCCTGGCTGCAGCACAGGGGGGAAAGCTTTGTACATTATTTTATACAGGACACAACTGCGTATATACTGGTTAGCACGCCAGACACCAGCAGGATGATAAAGCTGCGGTCGAAAGAGCTTGATTCCGGCGACATGGACCTCTTTTTACAATGGTGCTCTGCCAAGCAACAGCTAAACAATCACTTCCCTTCATTTGCCGCGTTGGCACATAAATTATATACCAGCCTTTTTGAGCCCCTTCATTTGCCGGGCGGGCATGTAATACTGTGCCAGGATAATTTTTTACTGCCATTTGAAGCATTGTGTAAAGACGACAAAGGGAAGCAGTTCTTGGTATATGATTATATGTTCAGTTATGTATATTCGGCGCGCTATCTCATGAAACCTTTTCATATCCGAAAAGCAGGAGGTGATTTTATCGGGTTTGCACCGGTATCTTTTGCCGGTGATCTGGGCGTTCCCGAGCTCAGGCATTCCGCGCTATCGCTTGCCAAAGCCGGTGCTTATTATGATAATGCAAAACTGTTTACCCAAACAGCAGCTACCCGGAAAAACTTTCTTGAGCAGGTGGCCGGTTACAGTATAGTGAACGTATTTTCTCATGCGCTGGCCGATACCGGCAGCTCAGAACCTGTATTGTATATGCAGGATTCTGTTATTAATCTTTCAGAACTGCAATTGCTCAGCCACCCGGCTACGCAACTGATCATGCTGAGCGCCTGCCAGACCAATGTGGGTAAAAACGCAACAGGAGAGGGGATTTACAGCCTGGCAAGAGGTTTTTCTTCGGCAGGCATACCGTCGGTTTCTGCTACTTTATGGAAGGCGGATGAAGAGACGATATACGCTATCTCTGATGCTTTTCATGCATTGCTTGCAAAAGGCATGCGCAAAGATGAAGCGCTTCAAAAGGCAAAACTGCTTTTTATGGAAAGCGGTGGAAAAGAAAAGCTATTACCGTATTATTGGGCCAATATGGTCATTATTGGCAGCGGGGATGCTGTTGTGCTTTCATCACCTGCTGCATACAGCAGGCGGCTCAATGCAGGCATCATTTTTGCTGTTGCTATTGCTGTTATTATCCTGCTCGTCCGGGTACGGCAAAATATCAATTGAAAATCCCTGGCAATTCCGATAACACCTCATTCATTTTCCTGTGCAAAATGTTTCCGTATAGTGTAATACAATCCACTTGTTTCGTAATTTATAAAACCACTTAACCTAAACATTTCATTTATGAAAAATGGATTTTTTAAGATCGGGTTCTTCGCTGTATTGTTATGGGCGGTTCTTATTATTGCAGGCTGCCCCAGGGGCGCCCAAAGATCACCCGGTGGCGGTGGTTCAAGCGATACCAGCGGAGCGCCGATCAAACCTGGTAATTAGAAAGTATTGTAAGCTGGCAGAGGCTTAAAAGGATCAAAGACACAAAATCCTGGCCTGTAGGTTTTATTTTGTTCGGGGCTGGGTGATCTCTGGTAAACATTGCTTTTTAGACAGCACCATTTTCAGTTCCCCAAACCATAGGCATATCTTTGAACATCAGAAGATATGCCAACACGTTTTATATTGCACACCGGTACATTATTGACTGTAAAACATTGCTTTTGCTGTGCAGCAGCCCTGTGGCTGTGCCTCACCGGTTATAGCCAGCAGCACCTTATTGCGGAGCGCATTTTCTCTATTGAGCATAATCCCGCGTTTCCTGCTGAACAAAAACTTTCTCACCTGTACAGGGTTAAAGCGCAATACGACAGCTCCGGACTTGTAAAGGATACGATATATGCAAAAATGCTGGGCAGCATAGGATTATACGAGTTTATTGTAAGCAACAATTATGATGCTGCTATACAGCATACTTTATCGGCGGCAGCCATTGCTGTGACCGCAGAGCCAACCCCCGCTTTTTTTATGGCAACGGGTCATTATTTTAACCTGGGCTTTTATTATGATAAGACGCAGCGGTTTTCAAAAGCGTTGGCTTATTACGACACGGCCATTATAATTTCGCGCAAAGTGGCGGGCCGCGAAAGCCGCATGCTGGATGCGCGTCTCGGGAAAATATATATTTATTTCAGAACGGGCGACTATCAGAAAAGTGTGGAAGAAAGTACAGGGGGGATAATTACTGCTTTACAGTTGGGCGATTCATTGCGCTATCTTGATTTCCTGAACCAGCGGGGGCAATCCCTTTTCTTTCAAAACCAGCTTGAGCAGTCATTGTCCGATATTGAAACCGTAATACCTGTGGCGAAGCGGCTTCATCAGCCTCACCGGCTTGCCAGTGCGTATAAAATGAAGGGTTTTATTTATGCAAAGCGCAGGAATTTCCGGGTGGCTGCAGCTGCTTTTGAGAATGCAATTGAAGCACGGAAACAAACCGCAGATATCGGGCAGATAGCAGGAGATTATAACGATCTCGGGAATTTCTGTTTCGACAGCCTCAAAAATCCTCAGCATGCAAGAATGTATTATGGGCAGGGAATAAAATATGCAGGGCAGGCAAAAGATTCCGTTCGGCTTTCAAGGCTTAGTCTTAACATTGGAAGAACATACATTGATGAGGATGAATTTAAGAAAGCGGAAGCATATTTGTTTCGGGCCTTTCTTTATCTTGGTATAAATACCGGCAGCGGTTTGCGCAACTCATCAGTGGTTGCAGCAATTGCCCGGAGCCAAAATAAAGAGCTGCTCCTGTATATCCTTGAAAATAAAACCTGGCTTCTTCAGCGGCTGTATGAAGCACAAAAGGATAAGCATTTTTTGCATGACTGCCTTGCTGTGGCACTGCTTACCGATTCGGTGGTCACGCAATTGCGGCACGAACAAACGGGAGAGCAAAGCAAATTATACTGGAGAGACAGAACCCGGCCCTTTTTTGCAACAGCACTTAAAGCCTGTTATGCTGCTGAAGATCCGGCGCTGGCATTTTATTTTATGGAAAAAAGCAGGGCAGTGTTGCTTAGCGATAAATTAAGTGAACTGGGCGCCATGGCGCATTTGCCGGCAGAAGAACACAATGCAGAGCAGGAATACAAAAGGCGTATTGCCAGTGAAGAGCAAAAGCTCAATGCTTTGCCCGCGCATGCTGCGCAATACAAACAGCAGCAATTGATCGTATTGCATGCAAAAAATGGATTTGAGCATTATATCAGAACGCTCGAACAAAAATATCCTGCTTATTACCAGTATAAGTATTCGAGTAAGGTTCCGTCGCTTGCAGAACTGCAGGAATATCTTTTAAAGAGAAACGCCCGCTTCGTTCATTATTTTGTGGAGGATACAACAGTATATATACTGCACATTATGCCTGATGCAACAAAAATGATTCAGTTGCATTCGGATGATTTTTACAGCGACCAGATAAGGGATTTTATCGGGTACTGTTCAAACAAGCAGCGGCTGAACAATAATTTCAGAGGTTTTGCATCCCTGTCACATGCGTTGTATAAAAATCTTTTTGAACCGCTGCAATTACCTGCCGGAAGGGTTATACTGTGCCAGGATAATTTTTTACTGCCCTTTGAAGCATTGTGTAAAGATGAAAAGGGGAAGCAGTTTTTGGTGTACGATCATGTTTTTAGCTATGTATATTCTGCAGGCTACCTGCTCAAAGAAATGAATGCCCCTGTTGCAAAAGGAAACTATATCGGTTTTGCGCCGGTATCCTTCGCACCGGATCTTGCATTACCTGCCTTAACAAATTCTGCAACATTTCTGGAGCATACCGCTTCGTACTATAATGCTGCCACGTTGTACACAGGAGCCAATGCCAGCAGGCGTAACTTTATGGAAGCTGTACCAGGGTATAGCATTGCCAATATATTTTCGCATGCCCTTGCAGATACCGGTAATGCTGAACCGCTGTTGTATATGCAGGATTCGGTGATTCATCTTTCCGAATTGCAATTGCTTAACCGTCCGGCTACACAACTGATCATGCTGAGCGCCTGCCAAACCAATGCGGGAAGGAATGCCACGGGCGAAGGGATATACAGCCTGGCCCGGGGATTTTCCTCAGCCGGTATACCCTCGGTTGCGGCCACTTTATGGAAAGCGGATGAGCAAGCCATATACGCGCTGTCGGATAAGTTTAATGAATATCTTTCGGAAGGTATGTGTAAAGATGACGCCCTGCAAAAAGCAAAATTGTATTTTATTGAACAGGGTGGCAGGGAAAAACTGCTTCCCTATTTTTGGGCCAACATGGTGCTCATGGGCAATACGGAACCGGTAACATTTCCGGATTCTGGCAGCGTTCCGTGGTGGCTGATGCCTGCTATAACGCTATTGCTTGCACCTGTTCTTTATATTGTTATGAAGCGAAAAAGGAAGGGATTAAAAACAGATTTCAGAAAATTACAGTGATGAACTTATCAGGGGATATTGTATAGTCTTGTGAAGCGATATGAAGGATCAGGATCGCGTGCCAGCATTAAGGGTTGGCTATGGGAAACGGATTTTTTATAATAGTTATCATAATAAGCATTTGTCATTAAATCTACCTGGTAATTATAACTGACATTTTTTTTTGCCGCGCCGTAAAGTTTGCTTGTGAAAGAATGCGAAAAATCAGAGGGTTTGTATTGATCTAATTTTTCGTTTTTTATTTTTTTACCATCTATCCAAACGCCATACATAGCAGCATTTTTCCAGGCAGTGAACATTTTTGCTGTAGGAATGTCCTTTGCGAACGGGGATGGTTTCTTATGAAAGATGATTTCCGCCTTTGCCTGTTGGGCTTTACTCATCATTTTGTAAATGTGCTCAAGCCTGCTTCTCTCTTCATTTGAGAATTTACTTGTAATAAAAGTTTTTTTGTTATTGATCGTTTCAATTTTGAATAAAGGTTTATGTTGGGCTATAATGCTATTGTATTCATTTATTAAGATATGCTATCATTTTTTCTTGTTTTTAATTTCCTGATTTATTATTTTTTTCAGGCTTTCCAACTGCGTTGCAGTGAGATCAGTGGATTTTGTAAAAAAGGAAGCAAATTGCAGCGCTGAGTTATTAAAGTAATTTTTAATTATCCCGTTAACATGTTTTGAGAAATAATCTGTTTTTTTTACAAGAGGATAATATTGCCGTGAATTGCCCATAAGCGTATAGCCTACAAAACCTTTTTTCTGCATTCTTTTTAATAAAGTAGCAATTGTAGTTGCTGCGGGCCTGGGCTCCGGATAATGGTCTATAATATTTTTCAGAAATGTTTTTTCCTCTTTCCAGATAAATTCCATCAATTGCTCCTCTGCTTTTGATAATTGCATGTTCTATATATTAAGAATGTGTTCTACAAATGTAGATGATATTTAAGAATAAAAAAATATTTTTAGAGAATATTCTTCGGAATCTTTTGGAGAGTGGTAAGGAGACCGGGATAAGCGCTTTTTGATTAAAACCTGTCCATTCCGGCTGCAGTGGTGGCTATGAACAGGGTTTACAGGAAAGAGACAATTATCCCTTTCCTGCCCGGATTTTTGGCGAAGGATCAACAACCTTTATATAGAACCATATGATTTGCGGAATGTTACGGGCCTATCCTCTTTTTTATACCCTAAAAAAAAAGCACAGGTAATAGCCGCACATGAGGATATGTTTACTGGTACCTGTGCCCCTGAAGCATGACAGAAGAACACCTGGAGGATGAAAATGTTGAGAAGCTGTGCTTAGGAAGAACAATGGCGCGCCCGTTGTGTTACCCTTATTCGGATGGTATTCCTGGAAATATCATGTAGATAATATGATTTTGCTTCATGTGAAGTAAAAAAGTCCATCATTTTCCAATTATTGTACATTGGGCAGTGAACTAAAAAAGGGAAATTTGGCATAATATAACACTCCTGTTCATTCCCTGCGGGAGGATTGATTATTATATTTTCATTTTTTAAATTTCGTACCTTACACCCTATACAGAACGTGCTTCCCATCATGAAAATAAAAATCAACAAAAAACTCTTCCTTATTACCGGCATACTCGTTGTGGCTCTTATTGTTACCACCAGTCTTATTGGTCACAAAAGGGTTGATTACAACACGGAGGTAAAGCCCCTCTTCAATAAAAAATGCATCACCTGCCATGGCGGGGTAAAAAAAGAATCCGGATTCAGCCTTTTATTCCGTTCTGAAGCATTGGCTAAGGGTGAAAGCGGTAAACTGGCTATTGTTCCGGGCGACCCCGATAACAGCGAGATGATCCGCAGGCTTACCAGTAAAGATCCTGAAGAAAGGATGCCTTATCAGCATGCTCCTTTGAGTTCCGAAGAAATTGATATGCTCAGGCAATGGATTAAGGAAGGAGCACATTGGGGCGATCACTGGGCTTATGTGGCCGTAAAACCTGTAGAAGTCCCGGATGCAACTTCAGGATTCTGGGGTTTTCTGACGGGGAAAAATGAATGGGTTAAAAATGATGTTGATCACTTCATTTACGATCAGTTGAAGCAGCAGCAACTGGAGCCGTCTTCTGAGGCGGATAAGTCCGCGCTTTTACGAAGGGTGAGCCTTGACATTACCGGCGTTCCTCCGTCGGATGATCTTGCACATAAATTTTTGAATGATAGCAGTGCAGATGCTTATGAAAAGCTGGTGGATGAACTGTTGGCTTCACCTCAGTATGGTGAAAAATGGACCTCTATGTGGCTGGACCTGGCCCGCTATGCCGACAGCAAAGGATATGAAAAAGACGGTTACCGTTCTATATGGCGCTATCGCGACTGGCTGATCAAGGCATTTAACAGCGATATGCCTTACGACCGGTTTTTAACCGAACAGCTTGCAGGTGACCTGATGCCCGGTGCTACAGATGAACAGTTTATCGCCACCGCATTTAACCGCAATTCAATGACAAACGATGAAGGGGGCACAGATGATGAAGAATTTAGGACAGCAGCCGTAATTGACCGGGTGAATACCACATGGGAAACCCTGCTGAGCACAACCTTCGCCTGTGTGCAATGCCATAGTCATCCTTATGATCCGTTTACGCATGAGGAGTATTATAAGTTCATGGCTTTTTTTAACAATACCAGGGATGAAGATGTAACCGGTGATTATCCCCAGTTGCGAGAATTTGATGCTCAGGATACTGTTAAGCTTGAAAAATTAAATGAATGGCTGGCGCAGCATGCAACAAAGAAAGAATCAGATGGAGTCATTCGCTTCCTGAAAACATGGCAACCTGCTGTTAATGCACACCTTGCCGATAAATTGGTGAACAGCGCTGTTTCGGATACCAGGCTGGCGCTCAGGAACAATGCAGTTTGCCGTTTACCCGGTATTGATCTTACCAATAAAAATGTATTGCGCTATCGCTATACTTCCGGAATTGACAAAGGCAAATGGACAATTCATTTAGACAGCCCCGACGGACCTGTGCTGGCTTCTATTGTTATTCCCCCGTCGCAGGGATGGAATGTGGGCCGGGCAGACCTTAATGCTGCTTCAGGCGTACATGACCTGTATTTTACTTACCACAACCCCACTGTTGAAAAGGTGAATGAGCATACGCTCGCTTATTTTGACTGGTTTTATTTTGCTTCATCTTTCCCTGGGAGAACGGCGCCGGGCTACGATAGCGCCTATGTCTGGTTTAACGATTTGATCACTACTCCCGTTGCTGCCGTTACGCCTGTATTGATGGAGAACCCGCCTGATATGTTTCGTTCCACCCATGTATTTGAAAGGGGCAACTGGATGGTAAAGGGAGATGAAGTGGAGCCGGATGTGCCTCATTCGCTCAATCCGCTGCCCGGGGGAGCGCCGCGCAACCGCCTCGGCCTGGCAATGTGGATGACAGATAAAAAAAACCCGCTTACATCAAGAACCATTGTAAACAGGATATGGGAGCAGCTCATGGGACAGGGCATTGCCGAAACGCTGGAAGACCTGGGCTCGCAGGGTATTGAGCCCACGCACAGATTATTGCTGGACTGGCTGTCGGGTCAACTGATGAATGAATACAACTGGAGCCTTAAAAAGCTGGTCAAAACCATTGTGATGTCGGCCACCTACCGGCAGGATTCCAAAATAACCCCCGAGATGCTGGAAAAAGATCCTTTTAATAAATATTATGCCCGTGGTCCGCGGGTAAGGCTATCCGCAGAACAAATAAGAGATCAGGCACTGGCACTGTCTGGATTATTAAGCCCGAAAATGTACGGCAAAAGTGTAATGCCTTATCAGCCACCGGGGATATGGCTGTCGCCCTATGATGGTAATGTGTGGGAAAAAAGCACCGGAGAAGATCAATACCGGCGTGCGGTGTATACGTACTGGAAGCGTACTGCTCCTTATCCTACGATGCTTAGTTTTGACGGCGTGGCACGTGAAGTATGTGTAGCCAGGCGAATACGGACCAACACACCCCTGCAGGCCTTGGCCACGTTAAATGATGAAGGCTTTATTGAAATGGCGCGGCATTTTGCTGCAAGAATGGAGGAAGAAGGCGGTAGCAATGTGCAGCAGCAGATCGGTAAGGGATACGAGCTGGCCATGTTCCGTCCCATCAGCAAAGCGAAGCTTGAACCATTAGTGGAGCTGTATCAGCAGGCATTAGAACAATTTAAGAATGATGAAACCAAAACATGCGAAATGATCGGTGCAGAGATGGGTAATAATACACCCGAAAAAGCAGCACTGATCGTTGTGGCGAATGCCATGCTTAATTTAGATGAGTTCGTTACGAAGAATTGAATGGATAGACGGAAAGCCCTATGTGCGCCTATGATCCTATGTGTTGAAAAAATACTTTAACATATAGGCACAGTAGAAACATAGGAACGCAGTAGAAGAAGTAAAATTATGTAATAAGATAAAGCCCTATCTGCCTATGATCCTATGTGTTGAGAAAAAAGCTTTAACACGTAGGCACAGTAGAAACATAGAAACACAATAGAAGAAGTAAAATTATGTAATAAGATAAAGCCCTATGTGCGCCTATGATCCTATGTGTTGAAAAAATGCTTTAACACATAGGCACAGTAGGAACATAGGAACACAGTAGAAGAAGTAAAATTATGTAATAAGATAAAGCCCTATGTGCGCCTATGATCCTATGTGTTGAGAAAAAAACTTTAACACATAGGTACAGTAGGAACATAGAAACACAGTAGAAGAAGTAAAATTATGTAATAAGATAAAGCCCTATGTGTGCCTATGATCCTATGTGTTGAGAAAAAAACTTTAACACATAGGTACAGCAGGAACATAGGAACACAGTAGAAGAAGTAAAATTATGTAATAAGATAAAGCCCTA
>NZ_DAOMOZ010000051.1:0-6700 GCF_035444585.1 Agriterribacter sp. | reverse complement strand
ATGATCCTATGTGTTGAGAAAAAAACTTTAACACATAGGTACAGCAGGAACATAGAAACACAGTAGAAGAAGTAAAATTATGTAATAAGATAAAGCCCTATGTGCCTATGATCCTACGTGTTGAGAAAAAAGCTTTAACACATAGGCACAGTAGGAACATAGGAACACAGTAGAAGAAGTAAAATTATGTAATAAGATAAAGCCCCATGTGCCTATGGTTCTATGTGTTGAAAAGAGAGCGTAACCAAAAAAAACACCATAATGAAAAACACCCAACAGTACCTTGACGAGCTTACCTATAAAATTATAGGATGCGCCATTGAAGTACATAAGCAACTAGGACCGGGTTTATTGGAAAATGTATATGAACAATGTTTTATCCGGGAATTGTCTCTGCAGGGACTCGATCATAAAACACAAATATGGATACCTGTGTTTTATAAGGGTTTGCGTTTGGAAACACAATTAAGATTAGATGTTTTAGTAGAAGACCTGATAATAGTAGAGCTTAAGTCCGTTGAACATTTGATGGCAATACACGATGCCAAACTGTTAACCTACATGAAGCTGATGAAGCGGCCAAAAGGAATACTGATCAATTTTAATTGCACCAATATATTTAAAGAAGGGCAAAAGACTTTTGTAAATCAATTGTATGCCAACCTGCCATATGAATAATTGTGGTACGCCGGAAAGAAGAGCGGTGCATAATTGGTAAAAAGAAAAAATAACCGGAAATGAGGCATTCTTACTTTCCGGCGATAAAATAAAAGGTATGACTCAAAAAGAATTGCATAACCAGCGGCTGATTAGTGAGGCCAATCATGAAACCCTGCGTTTCGTAACGCGCAGGCATTTTTTAAAAGACAGCATTACCGGTTTGGGCGCCATGGCGTTTGGATCGTTATTGAGCGGTTGTGATTTCTGGAGCTCAAAAGGAGCAGGTGTAAATGCTTTTGACAGCAACAATCCATTGGCGCCACATCCTCCCATGTTCCCCGGGAAAGCAAGATCCGTGATCTATCTGCATATGGCAGGCGCTCCGTCGCAACTGGAGATGTTTGATTATAAGCCCGATCTTATGAAGTTAGACGGGTTGGAATGTCCCCAATCTTTACTGGAAGGCAAACGCTTTGCATTTATAAGAGGTGTGCCCAAAATGCTGGGGCCGCAGGCACATTTTAAACAACGCGGACAAAGTGGGGCATGGGTATCGGATCACCTGCCACATTTTGCAACGGTAGCCGATGAAGTGAGCTTTTTAAAAGCGGTGAAAACAGACCAGTTTAATCATGCGCCTGCCCAACTGCTTATGCATACAGGTGGTGCCCGTTTGGGCAGGCCAAGTATGGGCTCATGGGTGAGCTATGGTTTGGGAACAGAAAACAGTAACCTGCCCGGTTTTGTTGTACTTACTTCGGGTGGTAAAAATCCTGATGCAGGAAAAAGCGTTTGGGGCAGCGGTTTCCTGCCTTCCGTTTACCAGGGTGTGCAGTGCCGCTCCGAAGGGGATCCGGTACTTTTTATTAATAATCCGGAAGGAATAGATAAAGATATGCGCAAGGCATCTATTGATGCCATCAACAGGGTAAACCAGCAGTCGTACGAAGAGTTTAAAGATCCAGAAATATTATCGCGGATATCCCAATATGAAATGGCTTATAAAATGCAGATGTCGGTGCCCGAAGCAATGGATATCAGTGACGAACCGGAGTATATACATGAAATGTACGGTACCAGGCCGGGGCGCACAAGTTTTGCCAACAATGTGTTACTGGCAAGAAAATTAGTGGAAAAAGGCGTAAGGTATGTGCAGCTCTTCGACTGGGGCTGGGATTCGCATGGAACAAGCCCCGCCGATTGCCTGGAAATTGGGCTGATCAACAAATGCCGCTCTATAGACCGGCCCATAACTGCCCTGTTGCTCGATCTTAAACAAAGAGGCCTGCTGGATGAAACATTGGTGGTATGGGGCGGAGAATTTGGCCGCACACCTATGCAGGAAAACAGGGATGGAAAGGAAATGCCTTTTAAAGGAAGAGATCACCACGCCGAAGCATTTACAATGTGGATGGCAGGGGGAGGCATCAAAAAAGGGTTCAGCTATGGAGAAACCGATGAAATAGGCTATAGTGCCAGGAGCGGAAAAGTAGAGCCCAATGATATACAGGCAACGGTACTGAACCAGTTGGGTTTTGATCATGAAAAATTTGTTTACGAGTTCCAGGGACGGCCGTTTCGTTTAACCGATGTAAGCGGGAGGGTGATAAGCGAAATTGTAGCATAAAACCATTAACTGTATTCCTTATCACTTACTACTTACCACTTACCACTATTTATGCCTTTAAACCGGATAAAATTTATTTCAACAACTGCCGCCTTTGGCGGAGCAATGATCGCACCTTTTCAACAACCGGTAATGGATAAACCCGCTTTCGCCCTTCCTGCCGATTTTATGCCGTTAATAATGGCAACCAATTGGGGATTTGAGGGAACAACAGATGATTTTTGCAGCAAAGCCAAAAAGGAAGGCTATGATGGAATAGAAATGTGGTGGCCAACCGAAAAAAAGCAACAGGATACATTGTTTGCTGCATTGCAAAAGCATGGGTTAGCAGTTGGTTTTTTATGCGGATCGGGCAATAGCCATTTCGAAAAGCACCTGGAGCAATTTCAGAAAATGACAGATGCGGCTGCCACGCAGCAAATACAAAAGCCATTGTACATCAATTGTCATTCGGGCAGGGATTATTTTTCGTTTGAGCAGAACAGGCAGTTTATTGAATATACTATCGGTGTGTCAAAAAAAACGGGCATACCGATAAGTCATGAAACGCATCGCTCGCGCATACTGTACTCTGCTCCCATAGCGCGTCAGTTTGTAGAGACCATTCCCGGGCTGCGTATAACGCTCGACATTTCTCATTGGTGTAATGTACACGAATCATTATTGGATGACCAGCAGGAAACCACACAATTGGCATTGTCGAGGGTTGATCATATTCATGTAAGAATAGGTCATCCCGAAGGTCCGCAGGTAAATGATCCCCGTGCACCCGAATGGGAAGCAACGGTTAAACGCCATTGGCAGTGGTGGGATAAGGTAGTGGAACTGAAGATCAGGCAGGGAATGAAAAAACTGACTTTCCTTACGGAATTTGGGCCACCCGATTATCTTCCCGCACTTCCATATACACGACAGCCGCTGGCAGATCAATGGGCCATTAACGTATACATGAAAAACCAACTGAAGAAAAGATATTCCGGTCAATAAAAAAACTATTCCGCAGCTTTTATGATACTACTCAGCATTTCAGGTTTCTTCGGTCGTTTTCATCCCTTGCTCGTGCATCTGCCTATTGGCATTTTATTATTGGGTGTTATACTGCACTGGCTCAGCCGCAAACCGCAGTTCAGTACCATTCGGCCTGCCGTTAGCGTTACTTTATTGCTGGGCGCTGTTAGTGCTGTATTGTCCTGTATCAGCGGCTGGTTACTGGCAGCCGGGGGAGAATATGATGCAACTATCTTAGACCGGCACCGGTGGATGGGTATAGGAGTTGCCGTAGTCGCCATTTTATATTACATAATATATATAGAAAAATTTTCGTTCCGGTTCCATCCGGCCCTGCCTTACGTGCTTTCCGTGGTCTTGTTTATGCTGATCACTTTTACGGGGCACCTGGGAGGAACGCTTACTCACGGCGAGGGATACCTTACACAGGATATCGGAGAGCCTGATGATATAAAAGAAGTAAAGAAGATCATTCCCGATGTGCAGGAAGCCCATGCATATAATGATATTATACAGCCGGTATTACAGAACAAATGCTATAACTGTCATGGCCCATCGAAGCAAAAAGGCAAATTGCGTTTAGACAGCAAAGAAATGATCGAAAAGGGCGGAGAAGACGGCAAAGTGCTGGTGGCGGGCAAAAGTGCCGAAAGCGAATTGTATAAAAGGCTAACACTCGATTTACTTGAAAAGAAGCATATGCCGCCTAAAGGCAAGTCGCAGCCTTCGGAAGCGGAGATCAACCTGATCCATTGGTGGATCAGTACGGGTGCCAGTTTTGATAAACCAGTAAAAGCCCTGCCGCAGGGTGAAAAGATAAAACCGTTGCTTATCGCTTTGCAGAGTGACCATCAGCATGCGCCATCAAAACCCCAGGTGCCCGAAGCTCCCGTAGCAGAAGCCCCGGAGCAGGCGGTTAACAAATTAAAAGAACTGGGCGTTACCGTTGTTCCGGTGTCAACGGGCAGTAACTATCTTTCTGTTAATTTTTTGGATTCAAAAAAGATCGGTAACGAAGAAGTGAAGCTGCTGGAGCCACTTGCACCACAGTTGATATGGTTAAAATTGGGCAATACTGCCATTAACGACAGCGCTATGACTACCATTGGTAAGCTACCCGTTTTAATTAAGCTGAGCCTCGACAATACCCCCATCTCTGATAAGGGGCTTGCTATGCTGCAATCTTTATCAAAATTGCAATACCTGAATGTGGTAGGAACAAAGATCACAGCCGGAGGGCTGCAGGCTTTAAAAAACCTGCCGGAATTACATACCCTTTATTTATATAGAACGGCTGTGGATGGCGCAGATCTGGCATCATTGAAACAAGCCTTTCCCAAAGCTGTTCTGGATACAGGCGGGTATACACTGCCTTTGCTGGAAGGAGACACAACACTGATTACACAGAAAAAGTAATTACCTGGCATTTGCCAGATCCACCAGTTTTTTGATATCGGTGATAAATATTTTTCTGCCCTTTGTTTTAACCATCCCTGCATCTTTAAATTCGCTCAGCACCCTTACTACATTTTCCCGGGCGGTACCTGCAAGGCTGGCCAAATCGTCCCTCGATATGTTGATTTCTACTGCCATGCCGGGTTCAAAATTCACTTTGTATTTTTCTCTAAGTACAATTAACTGCAATGCCAGTCTTTCACGAACCGAGTTTTGTGCAAATAAAGTAATGCTGTTGGCCAATACCGAAAACTCATGGCTGAGTGTTTTCAGCAGCCTGTTGTTGAGAACGGCCGATTGCTGTAGGCAGTCCAAAAAATCTTCCTTTGGTATAAAGGCAATCGTACTTTCTTCCAGTGTTGCAGCCGAATCGGGGTAGCGGTATTCCGATAAAATGGCGTGGTAGCCGATTAACTCACCGGTGTTGGCTACGTAAATGATCTGCTCCCTGCTGTTTTTATCTGTTTTGTATTTTTTTACCTTGCCTTCAACAATGAAGTATATCCCTGCAGGGTAGCCCCCTTCCCGGAAAAGGATCTCTCCTTTTTTATATACATGTTCACTTTTACCTGCCATAAGACGGTCAAGGTCGGCGACAGGCAGATCGGCTAAAATAGACGCGCTCTTGAAATTCCATTTGTCTATTGGAAAAATGCCCTGGATACTCATTGTGCAAAACTACCTTTAAAAATATTGATATTGATCACCTCATGCGGTGATAAGTTTTACCGCATAAAGAATAATTGATATGTAATTTTGCATGCAGCTATCAGGGGGGTGAAATATATATTTACACCGCATAATATGGGTTGTGATTCAATAATGCAGAACAGTAAGACATATTAAAGTTCAATAATGACCATGCATGTAAATGAAAAGAAATTGCCCGTTAACAGGTTTTTCGGCTCCGATAACAGGTTTAATACCCTTTACCCCGAGCCGATCCGCTTGTTGGCTTCACGGCATTGGACGCCTTTGAATGTGGCAAGAAAAGCCTCCTTCTTTTTGGCGGCCGAAAAGGGGGTGCGTATTCTGGATATCGGCAGCGGAGTGGGTAAATTTTGCCTAAGTGCGGCGTATTATTCTCCCAATGCGCACTTTTTTGGTATTGAACAGCGCAAAGACCTGGTGGGGTATGCACAAGCTGCAGCAAATACCCTGGACTTACGGAATGTTTCTTTCATTCATGGAAATTTTACCCAACTCAATTTGCGCAATTACGATCATTTCTATTTTTATAATTCATTTTATGAAAACCTGGCAGGTACCGATAAAATAGATGAGCGTATTGTATACTCGGGCGAGCTGTATAATTATTATAACCGTTATTTGTATAAACAGTTAGAGCAAATGCCTGCCGGAACAAGGTTGGCTACATTTTACAGCCTCGAAGATGAAGTACCCGCGGATTATCATGTGGTAGGCTCGGAAATGGATAATCTTTTGAAATTCTGGGTTAAGGTATGAGCGCTTTTTATGCCGGGTGAAACGTGAGAAATGAAGGGATGTGTGAATGGTGAATAGTGAGACGTGGGAGAGGTAGCAGCAAGCCCATTATCAGTGGTTCATAGCCCAAAGCTCACGGCTGAAAGTTTAGAGATGAAATTCACTATCGCCTATTACCTGTTCACTATATAAAAGATCTGATGAATCAACCTGCATATATGTTCAGGCCTAAATTGTTCGATACCTTAAGGCACTATAACAGGCAGCAGTTTACCAAAGATGTGATGGCAGGCTTGATTGTAGGTGTGGTAGCCCTGCCGCTTGCCATTGCTTTTGCGATAGCTTCAGGTGTATCGCCCGAGAAAGGATTGTATACTGCAGTGATTGCGGGTTTTATTATTTCAGCGCTGGGCGGCAGCAAGGTTCAAATCGGTGGTCCTACAGGTGCATTCATTGTAATTGTATATGGCATTGTTCAGCAGTTTGGCATTAATGGTTTAATTA
>NZ_DAOMOZ010000050.1:0-25593 GCF_035444585.1 Agriterribacter sp. | reverse complement strand
AAAGTTCCGGGAAAGGACACCTGATGGTCAATGTGCTGGTGCGGGAAGGAGGTGAATTCCGCGCAGAGCTTACCGATGAAGACGGAAAGGTCATTCCGGGCTTTTCGGCAGCAGAATGCCTGCCGGTTACCGGTGATCACCGGCAGGTTGCTGTGCAGTGGAAAGGAGGAAAGGAAGCGCCTGTTGACAAGGTACGTATCAGGCTTGTATTGAAGCAGGCCTTTTTGTATGGGTACGACTGGAGGAAGTAAGCCGGCTGCGGATAATATTGTTTTGGAAGTATAAAGTACACTTATTTAAAATACTACAGGTAAAAACATTATGCAACAACTCAGAAGATCAGATATTAACAACAGCATTGTGCTCGCACAAAAAGTGATCGAACATTTCGGGGTTCACTTGCCCTTTTTTGCATACTGGACACCGGAGCAATGGGCGAAGGCAGGAAATGAGTTTGATGAAATACGCGCCTGTATGCTGGGATGGGACGTGACTGATTTTGGCAGTATGGATTTTAAGAACATCGGGCGGATCCTGTTCACACTGAGAAATGGAAAACCTAACAATAAAGCCTACCCGAAAGAATATGCCGAGAAGCTGCTTATTGATCCGGAGCACCAGCGGGCTCCTGCCCATTTCCACCGCTCAAAAAGAGAAGATATCATTTGCCGGCGTGGAGGTAATATACTGGTGCAGCTTACCAAAGCAGACCCCTCGGGGAATCCTTCCAATGAGTCATTTACCGTTCAGAAGGACGGGCGTACAGTACATTTGTGCCCCGGGGATATTGTAAGGCTTTGTCCGGGCGAGAGTGTTAACATTCCGCCCGGAACTATCCACCAGTTTTGGGGAGAAGAAGGTACAGGGGTTAAAATGGAGGGAGTAGGATTTACCCTGAGCTCTGAGATCTCCAGTGTGTGCGATGACTGGGAGGATAATGTCTTCATTGAAAAAAATGCAGTACGGTTCCCTGTTGTTGACGAAGATGAAGCATCTAAATTCCTGCTTTGTCATGAATATCCTGCAGCTTCATAAAGTGACCTTTCACCCTGGCTCTGATACAACATCATTCTGTACAAAACCATTACCGGTTAAACGATCATTTAAACAGGCTGTTAAATCATTTGCCATGAAAAGAAACAACAACCTTTTGCCGATATGGATATGCATATTGTGCATGGGCTGCCAGCTTCCTTCCCCACAAAAAAAAATACAGGAAGAGGCTGTTCGTATTTACAGTGAAAGGCAGTTGTTCGTGGATGATTATATCGTTGAAACATTAAGCGAAGGAGCTGGATACCGGTTGCATCAACCACAGATAAAAGAAGTAGTGTTTGAAACCGATGCGCCGTGGGAGGGCAGCTACAGCAATTACAACAGTATTTTTAAAGACGGTGATATATTCCGTATGTATTACCGCGGCTGGCACAGGGGAACGAAAGGAGAGCTCACCCATGATATGGTATGGTGCTATGCAGAAAGCAAAGACGGTATACACTGGGTAAAGCCCGATCTCGGCTTGTTTGAATTTAACGGGTCTAAAAACAACAATATCATTCTTGCCAGCAGGCAATTCGGAGATTTCAAATTTACTTTTGCGGATAATATGACCGTCTTTAAGGATCACAATCCCGGTGTTTCACCTGATGCACTTTATAAGGCATTTGTTGACCTCAGAAAGCAAAAGCCGGATTGGAGCCTTTTGGTATTTCACTCTCCCGACGGGATACACTGGACCCCGGCAAATGGATCTACACCGGTTTTAACCCAATATGAGGGATCCTATGACAGCCAGAATACGGCTTTCTGGGACAGTGCAAAAAATGAATACCGCGCCTATTGGCGGTTTTTCGGCAGGGATTCCCTGAGAGCCATAAGAACAGGCACTTCAAAAGATTTTATCCATTGGGATAACCGGAAGGATATCCAATATACAGATACGCTTTCCGAACCGATGTATACCAATGGTATCATTCCCTATTACCGTGCGCCGCAGATCTATATAGGCTTTCCCGCCAGGTATTTAGACCGCAAATGGTCGGCTTCCATGAAAGCCCTGCCCGAATTGAAAGAGCGGGAGGGCAGGAGCATTACCAACCCGAGGTATGGAACGGCAATTACCGAAAGCCTGCTGATCGCCAGTCACGACGGGGTAACATTTAAACGCTGGAATGAAGCCTTTCTCCGCCCCGGTATTGAACGCAACGGCGCCTGGAACTACGGGCACCAGTATATCGGATGGAGTTTCCTGGAAACCCCGTCCGGACTGGAAGGGGCGCCCAATGAAATATCGTTGTATGCCAGCGAAAGCCTGTGGACGGGAGAAAGCAGCACATTGCGCCGCTACACTATACGTCTCGATGGTTTTGTTTCGATCAATGCTCCGATGAGCGGTGGCCGCCTGCTCACCAAACCTTTTGTGTTTAAAGGAAAGAAACTGTCTCTCAATTTCTCTACCTCCGCACTCGGCAGCATACGCGTAGAGATACAGGATACAGCGGGCAAAGCTTTTCCGGGATTTTCTATGGATGACTGTCCACCGGTTTTTGGCGATACGGTTGACCGTACGGTTACCTGGAACAACGGCAGTGATGTGAGCGCGCTGCAGGGAAAAGAAGTGCGGCTGCTGTACGAGATAAAGGATGGTGATCTGTATTCGTTTTATTTTCGTGGAGGGTGAAAGAGAAGGTGGAAGGTAGAGGGCAGAAGGTGAAAGGTGAAAGGCAGAAGGTGGAGGGTGAAAGGTGGAGGGTGAAAGGCAGAAGGTGGAGGGTGAAAGGTGGAGGGTGAAAGGTGAAAGGTAGAGGGTGAAAGGTGGAAGGTAGAGGGTGAAAAGCACAAACTGATAGCATGACACAGATAGCTAATAGCTGACCGCTGATCGCTGACTGCTGAAAGCTCCTGTCTGCCCGCCCTGAGCGAATTCCTGTTGTTTTCAAAACAGGATGTTCAAAACTTAAACTTAGCTATGCGTTTGAAAATCATTTATATTGAGATATGTTGTGTTCTGATCGTATGCTCTGTAGCTGCAAACTATTCGGAAGACAGGGAACTCCTCAAAAGATTCCGGGCAGGCATCGCTAAGGTAAATATCACACCAAACAGGTCACTGCCATTGCTGGGTTATGGCCCCAGAATGTCCGAAGAAGTACGCGACAGTATTTATCACCGGGTTGTAGTGATAGACGATGGAGAAAGGCGTTTTTTCCTTGTCTCTTCTGATATCTGTTCGGTTGATCCTTCAATTTATGAAAGGGTCCTGGCCAGACTGAAAACAAAGTATGGCATAGATCGTGAGTGTTTCTGGTGGTCGTTTACCCATACCCATTCGGCTCCGGTAGTTGGCCCGGCCGGCGTTTTTTCCGTAATGCTGGGTTACGATGCCGAAGCGCCGTATGATCAGGAATACGTTAATCTTATAGAAGAAAAGCTGCTCCAGGCGGTTGAAGAAGCGAAAAGAGCGGATTATCAGAGCATTTCGTCTTCCGGAGCTGCAATGATCAGGATACCCCTGAGTTTTCTGTTTATCAATGATGAAATTGCTGTCTGGAGCGCTCCCTGTGAACTATTTTGCGAAGTGTCGAATACTGTCCGGCAAAGATCTCCCTTTCCTTTTACTTTCTATTATGGGGTTACAAACGGAACCCTGGGATACCTGCCTACCCGGCAGGAATTTGCATTTGGGGGATATGAAGCAGGAGTTTCACCATTTACTCCTGATACAGCTGAGAATATGGAGCGGGATGTAAGTGAATATCTGGATAATAGATATTAAAAGAAGAGAAATCAGGCGTAAAAAGTGAGAAAGAGGAGCTAACAGCTCTGTTAAGAGTACACGCTATCTGCATTTTGAAACGTGGGCAAACGCTTTGTAAAAGTATTTTTTATATGGTTCTTATCTAAAAAAATCATGTATGCAAAAAAATCCAACGGTTCATGAGCTTTTTGATATCAAGGGTAAAGTATTCCTGGTTGCCGGCGGAGGACGTGATCTTGGAAAAGATATGGCTGTTGCACTGGCAGAAGCGGGCGCAGCAGGCGTGATCACTTCGCGCAATGCATCTTTAGCCGCTGCAACAGCAGGGGAAATAAGTAAAGCTACGGGTAAAAATATCCTGGGGCTGCCGCTCAATGCGGCTGATGAAAATGAAGTAGACCAGGTTTTCAAAACGATCATTGAAAATTTCAGACGTATTGATATCTTGGTGAATTGCGTAGGCGGAGGCGCTCTGCAGCAGGCTTCTGCTAAATTTGAAGAGAGCCGCCTGGAGGCCTGGGAAGGAATGCACCAGCTCAATGTGCATACTGCCTTTTTGCTTTGCAAGCATGCTGTGGCACTCATGAAAAAGCAAGGGTCGGGCGTTATCATCAATATTGCCAGTATTGCAGGTGTTGTCGGACGCGACCGCAGGGTTTATCCTGAAGGAATGAACCCCCAGTCGGTAAGCTATGCTTCTGCAAAATCGGCTGTGATCGGATTTTCGAGAGACCTGGCTGCATACCTCGGGCCGTATGGTATCAGGGTAAACACCATTTCTCCTGGAGGCTTCAGGAGAAATCAGCCCGCATCTTTTATTGAAAGGTATTCGGATAAAGTTCCGCTGGGTCGTATGGGCCGGGATGGAGTAGACTTAAAAGGTGCTGCTTTGTTTTTGGCGAGCGATGCATCATCTTATGTTACCGGGCATAATTTAGTAGTTGATGGAGGATTTAGCATATGGCAATGACGACTCACACAGCGTTCGGGAGATCATTAAAGAAATATTAAACATTGCAATCTGTCAAAAGACAATATTATCATTATCAATATGAATAGCCATACAAAAGTCCTGGTTTTGGGCTTAGGTTCAATCGGTCAGCGACACGCCAGGTTGCTTTCAGAGCGCAGTGATGTGGATGTGCTTCTCTGTGATATCAGTGAAGAACTTCGCCGGCAGGCGTCGGGCGCCCTGGTAAAGCCGCCATCTGCCGTGTATGCTTCGTATGCTGCTGCATTGGAATCACATCCCGACATCGTTTTTATTTGTGTTCCCAATCATTTGCATGTACCCATGGCGTTAGAGGCTATTCGGAACGGTACGGATGTGCTGGTTGAAAAACCTGTTTCGGATTCATTGGAAAAAGCCAGGGAACTGGTAAAGGCTGCCGAAGCCTCCAGCCGGTTCCTGCAGGTGGGTTATATGCTTCGTTACGACGAAGGGTTGATCACGCTGAAAGAGATCATTGATAAAGGAGAGATCGGAAATCTTGTGGGGGGGCGTGCGATGATCGGTACCTATGTTACCTTGCTGAATGCGAAAGGTTCAGACCGCATTGATCATCCCAATAGTCTTGTGGTAGATTATACGCATGAGCTTGATTTCATCAGTTGGTTTTTTGGGAAAGTGGAAGATGTAATGGCGATGCAGGCGCGAATGGGAGATCTGGAGCTTAAGCCACATCCCAATATCTTTCAGATCAATTTAAAATTCAGTTCCGGTGCATTGGTACAGGTGCATATGGATTATATCCAGTTCCCGCAGAGAAGGGTCTTTGAAGTGTATGGAGACAGGGGTACACTTTGCTATGATTTTATGACGGGAGAGATACGCCATTTTACCTTTCAGCGTGCACATGAATGGACCAACAAAAATGTGCTCCCGGTAACAGAACGCTGGGATGACCTGTTCCGCAAAGAGCATGAGTCGGTTTTCACCCGGCGGTCGGATGGATTGCCGCCCTTTGTTTCGGGTGCAGACGGTTTGCAGGCTTTGGAAATAGCAGTGCAGGCGATCAGGGTTGCCAGATAATATTTTAAATATGCAACATCATAATAATTTTATACCATGTCTTTGTCTGTATTGATTACCGGTAAAGTCCCGCGTGAATGGGCCGCTGAATTAGACGGCCTGGCCCGGGTAAACATCTGGGAAGGGGAGGAGTACCTGATGCCCCGTACCCGTTTGCTGGCAATGATCGGGGAGTATAATGCGCTGATCAATTTTGCGGAAGTAAAGGCAGATGAAGCCTTCATCAGTAGCGCGTCTAAGCTCAGGATCATTGCCAATTGTTCTATCGGGTTTGACAACCTGGACCTGTCGCTTCTTACTGCAAACGGCATATGGGCCAGCAATGCCCCGGGCTTTTTTAATTACCCCGTTGCCGAATATGCGCTCACCGGCATACTGGCTGTTTTACGTAGGCTGCCGGAGGCAGATGATTTTGTAAGAAAAGGCAAATGGCAGGCATTTGAGCCTGGCCGGTGGGACGGGTTTAGCTTAAAGGAAAAAACGGTAGGGATCATCGGGCTGGGTTCAATAGGAAAAGCGCTCAGGGCAATGCTGGTAAGCCTGGGAGCAGAGGTTATCTATAATACACGGGAGCCCGCAGCAGAAGCGGGCTGGACACCTTTTGATGAACTCGTCAGGATGTCTGATGTGATTTCCATTCATGTTCCGCTTACTGCTGAAACTGTTAACCTGCTGGATAGGAAGACCATCGGTAAAGTGAAACCAGGTGTTATTATAGTAAATACTTCCAGGGGTGTAATAATAGACCAGGATGCATTGGTGCAGGCGCTTCGTTCGGGCCTTGTAGGTGGAGCCGTGCTGGATGTATTCCGTGATGAACCGGATGTGCCCGTGGAATTGCTGGAGATGAAAAATGTATTGCTCACTCCGCACATTGCCGGTGGAACCCGATCTGCGAGAGAAGCCTGTGTGAAAAGAGCTGTTCAAAATGTACGGGCAGCCCTGGCAGGTGAAAGACCCGTGAACGCACTAAATGAAGTGAGATGAAGATAAAGAAGTATCTGTTTTTCTGCCTTTGTACCTAATGCCTGTCTTCCTCTTCAGTTTTGTTGTTAATAAAGGTTTTAAGATATTGGCTGGGAGTAAAGCCTTTTACTTTCAGGAACTGCTTATTAAAGTTGGAAATGTTCCCAAACCCGCTTTCATAAGCGGCGCCGGAAATATTCTGATCGCCAAGCAATAAGAGCTTACAGGCATATCCGATCCTGATTTCATTTACATAATCAACAAAAGATTTATGGGTCCGTTTCTTAAAGAACCTGCTGAAAGAAGAAGTGGTCATATTTAATTCCTTCGCCAGTTGCTTCTGATTTATTTCTTCCCTGAAGTTGTCCATAATGAACTTATAAGCCCAATACATTTTGTTATCTGCATTTTCCTGGATAGAATCAATAAAAACCTGGCTGGATAAATATTCGTGATTGGAAGAATCCGCAATCGTCTGCAGGATGGAAAATAAAATACTGATCCTGTTGATTCCTTTCTCCTTAAAAATGTCTGCAATCTTCAACTTGACAATATCCTGGGCGAAAGCATCATTTATTTTGATACCTCTCTTGGCTTTGTTCAGTAAATCAAAAATGATTTTTGCTTCGGGTATCCTGTAAAATTCTGCCCCCGGAAAATTCCATTTAAAATGGATCGCCGTGCTTTGGGTGTTAAAATCGGGTGAATGATACTGGCTGGCCCGGAACTCGTGGGGCAGGTTAGGGCCAATAAGAATAAGGTCATTTTTTCTGTAATGCGAAATACAGTCTCCCACAAACAGCACGCCTACCCCCTCATCAATCAATGTAATTTCACACTCGGGATGATAATGCCACGGATTGTGAATGTACGGATTTGCGTTTTTCCACACCTTAAATGATTCTGATGTGGTTGTTTCCACATGTCTTAAAAGAATAGGCTTCACTTCACTTCTTTTGTTTTATACAATATACTTAAAATCATTATTATCTGATGAAATATAATATAAAAAAAGCGATTCTAACCTAAAGCAAACGCGTTTGGATCGGATTGAGGTTGTTCACCAATACAGAGGAGGAAAGGGTATACAGGAAGGGCTGAGCGTGTTGTCGGGGAATAAATGGTGAATAGCAATATTTTTGAATACAACGTCCCGATGATTCATCAACAAAATGATCCGGATCTGCATACAATAAAGAGCATATTGAGATTTTAACCGTTCAATCCGGGCTTTTGGGAACTGCTGTATACCTGACGACAAAATAACATTAACTATTGCTGTGTTTGTATTAGTACAACGCATCCCGGGAACTTAATTTTAACCTGTTCTTTTTAGGTGTCTAACTGTTTTGAACACAGTCCGTTCATTCTTTAAATGAATATCTTTAGCACCAACTCAATAAGCGATAGACAAAGGTTACCATCGCGTGCGTGGGTTATTGTAGCGCTTCTTTTCTTTGTTTCGGTTTTAAATTATCCCGATCGCATTACCATTACTACCATGCGTGTTTCCGTTATGGATAAAGTTCCAATGACCGAAGCCCGGTTTGGAATATGAACTGAGAAATTGAAATATGTCACTTAAACGGTGTCATTTGTTTGTCACGGATTAAAAACTGAAAAATATGATTATTGATGCTTTATCAAACGCTGGGAAGTATCTCTGTGTTCATCCGCTGTTTGAGCGTGTATTTGAATACATCAAAAGTGTAAATATTAACAGCATTGAAGAAGGGAATTACGAATTGCAGGGCGATGAAATAAAAGCAATAGTTTCCAACCAGCCCGGCAGGAGCCTGGAAGAAGGAATTTCAAGGTTTGAATGTCATGATAAATATATAGACATACAACTTTGTATAAGCGGGCAGGAGCGGATTGGCTGGAAACCCCGCCGGAAATGCACACAGCAAAAAGCAGCATACGATGAAAGCAAAGACGTTATTTTTTTTAATGATGCGCCGGATATGTATTTTGAATTAACCAATGACCAGTTTGTTATTTTTTTCCCTCATGATGTTCACGCACCAATGATCGGGGAAGGGAAAATTAAAAAAATGATCATCAAAGTGAAATATACGGTATAGCGCTGGTGCATACCAGCAGCGAACCGGCTCATTTGTAATTCAGCTTTGCAGGTGTGGCTTTATGTTTTTTAAAGTGCTTTGCTGCAAAAAATGCTTAAGATGTTTAAAGAAATGACTGTAGCCGTAGTAGCCATACAGCAAAAAATTAAAACCCCCGGGAGCGTTGGCAAGCTGGGCTGTGGCCTTCCTGATCCGCATCACCTGTAGAGCCTGCTTGCTGCTGATGCCGGTACACCGGTCGAAGTAACGCTGCAGCGTACACGCCGAAACCCGGTATTGCGCAGATAACGCTTCTGTGCTAACGGAAAACCGGTTTTGCTGAAAACAATCCTCCGGTATTTCACTTACATGCCCCCCGGTTGTTGATGAAATGCGTATTAAAGCTGAACTCCGGCCGGGTAAAGAAGTTTATGAACCTGTTGAGATCCTTTAGGTAAATTCACAAATATTTTGGTTGACATGGTTCGGGTTTTACGTGGTTTAATTATACTTCATTCCCGGATACCCCAAAAGCCTTCGCCATAAAGCAATTTGTCCGATACAGTTTGCTTCGCGATACGTGCAGAACGTGATGAGATCATAATAGGTCATGCTCATGCCCGGCATCATCTCAAAGGATTCATTAAGCTTTTTATCATCAGCGTTAATCAATGCTTCCCTTAAAACAGGCGTAATGCTTTCCCAGTCTTTTTTAAATACAGCCAGTGAAGGATAAGTAATATCGTCCTGTATCCCTTTGTTGTCTTTAAAAAGCTCATGCGCCGATTGCTTAAGATCTGATCCGAGCAGGTTCGCTATTTCGCAGCGTTGTTCCACCAGGCTTCCCGTAAGCCAGGCAATATGATTGGCTTTTGTATTGAGCCGCTTATGCCTGTCTTCGTCAGAAAGTCCTTCGATAGCATTCGCAAAAAATTTTGTTTGCATATCATAGAGCACAACGATAGAAAACATCCGGTTACTGACTGTTTTTGTTTCCATATTGATTTTGGTTTTACTGTTGATTTATTATTTCCAAAATGATTTCAGGGATTTATTGTTTTTTAACTGGCAGTTAATTATCCTTAATCCTACAACAAACCTAAAATCTTTAATTGGTGTATAGGAGGTGCATTTACGGCAATTTAAGGGGTTGCATGCGACAATACTTCAATCAAAACATGCAGCGGTCCCGATATGCTGTTTTCAGGTCCGTATAAAGGCTCCCAAAGTGTTTAGGGAATTAAATGATCTTGTGAAGGCAAGCAGCGGTTGACATTTTATTTGAGACCGGTTCCGGCCAATATGCCAAAGCCAGTTACTTCCAGCGTGGTAAATGCGGTTGAATCGGGCAACCCATTGGTGCCGGTATTAATTTTAGCCCAGTAACGTCCCTGGTTAGCCGAATGATAAATGCCCTGCCATTGCGCTGCAAACAAATCCCGGTCCCTGTTCTTAACTTCAAAAGTGTAAAGGTTTACCGGGCCGAACCCGGTATTGGCATCTTGCCAGTTCAGTCCATCATTATTGGTTTTTAATAAACCTTCCCCCAATGTCATTGCATATATAAACTGCCCAGCCTTTGCGGAGAATCCGCTTACGGTAGCATCCTCCGGAATACCATTGGAAAAAGGAGACCAGGTTTTTCCGTTGTTTGAGGAGCGATACAATACTCCAATTGTTGTTGGTGTATTTGTTTCGGGAACAATAAACTCATTTTCTTTTTGCAGGTTATTTATTAAGGCCCCTTCCGGCATGTTATTACAGCCTGTTTGAATAAATAATAAAAGCAGGTAGCCCGCTATTTTATTTGTAAGGGATGGAAATGCATGCACTGGTTTATGTACGAAAGCCACAATGATATCTTGAGTTTGGCAGCAAATTTGGGGTCAATATTCTTTTCATATAAATAAATACTATGACCGATACCATTTTTAGCGAAGCTTTTGCAAAAGAACTGGAAGCAGAAGTTGCCGCTACCCGTAGATAGGCCAGCCGGACTAAAGAAAAACCCGAACTTCTGAAGTTGTGACCGTTTTATAGGGGAATTACTGATTTCTTCCTTCGCCGTGTTTGCGAACCGGCCGCATACCCCTGATATATCTTACCTTATGATTTTTTTAGAAGGATAAAAATTCGGGGTTGCTGCGCAACCTTTACTCAGCAAACCCCGTAATTAATAGCAATAAAGTTTACCAGCGGTTTGGAACAATTGTTACATCTGATAAAGGGCTGTGTTGCCAATGATGCGAAATGTCAGAAGGTTTTTTACGAAAAATACCTGGGATTTGCATTGAAAACAGTGTACCGGTACCTGAGTTCCTATGAAGCCGCGGCAGAAGTTACGAATGATGCTTTTGTAAAAATATTCCGGGCTTTTGGCAAATTTGAATACCGGCATGCGGCCAATGTGGAGAGCTTATTGCTGGCGTGGATGCGCAGGATAGTAATTAATACGGCTATAGACTACATACGTGTAAGCCAGGCACAGAAAAGATATCAGTCCATAGCGGAAGATTCGTGGAACAATCATGAAGCGGAAGTAAGATCGGATGAACAGTTGCTGTATAAAGAAATCATAGAGCTGATCCGAAAGCTGAGCCCTTCGTACAGGGCCGTGTTCAATTTGTATGTAATTGACGGTTATTCGCACCAGGAAATCGGGAAGATGCTGGGCATATCTGTGGGTACGTCAAAATCGAACCTTGCGAGAGCCAGGGCATTTCTGCAAAAATACCTTGTAAAAGATAATAAGGATAATGTGTTATGTTTTACCTGAAGAACGACGATATGGAGGATCTTTTCCGTAAAGCTGCGGAAAACTATGAAGTGGATACCCAAAAGGTGTCTGACTGGGAAAGGGTGCATGCCACTTTACGCGCTGGTCAAAACTTACCGGAAGGAGGCAAAAAGAAAAAACGCCGGTTTATTTTCTGGTGGTTCCTCCTGTTCCCTGCCGGCTGGATGGCGCATAATACCTGGGAAAAGAACTTTAATAAACGCCCGGCAAACAATGCAGGTGAAATTACTTACCGGCAGCCCGGTGCCATTGAAATGCAGCCTTCCGGTGCGGGACATGGTATTGATATTACCAGTGAAAAAAAGTCGGGCAGCAGTTCTGCCATTGACCAGGCAAACAGCAGTTCTTTGATAAGAGATGTAAACAAAACCGGTTACCAGGATAAGTTGGGAAATATGCAGGACAAAGCAGGAGAGTCATCAAGGGGTTTGTCGTATGCACCTGCTTTGCTCCTGCAAAAAGTTGGCATGAGGAGCCCGGTACTGCCGGGGCCGACAGCAGAGCAATATATAACGCATAACCCTACGGTTCAGGCTCTGTCCCGTGAGCAAGCCAAACCGGTTCCACCATTAACCAAAAACCGGTATTTCTATGTGCAGGGGCTGGCATCTCCCGATATAAGTACGGTTAAGTTTCAAAAAATATCAAGCTTAGGGTATAGCGCCGGGTTATTGTTTGGCTACCGGCTCAGCAAACGGTGGGCTGTGGAAGCCGGGGCATTGTGGGAAAAGAAACTATACTATACCAAAGGTGAATATTTTGATAAGTCTAAACTGGGCCAGTACTGGAACAACGCAGAAATTTATTCTGTTAACGGGAACTGCCGTATGATCACCATACCGGTGAATGTCCGTTATAATTTCAACGCCGGTAAAAAGAGCGACTGGTTCATTACAGGCGGCATGTCCTCTTATTTGATGAACAAGGAATATTACGATTACACGTATGAATATTATGGAGATGTACATACAAAAGGATATGCGTACAAAGAAAATTCACAAGTCTGGATGGCAGCCATAAACCTGGGTGCAGGCTATGAACGGAAGATCGGGAGATCCCTCCGGTTTCGTATAGAACCTTATTTCAGGTTGCCTGTTTCGGGTATGGGCAAGGGCCATCTTTCGCTAAGCAGCGGTGGTATATTCATAGGGATCGGCAAAAAATTCCATTAACCCATAACAATAGCATTAAAACGCATGCGCAAAAAAATAATTCCTTTTTTGGCACTGGCTGCTGTGTGCCTGGTAGTTGCCTGGTACTGGTACAATAAGCCGAGGGAAGGCGTAGCCGGTAAAGACACAGAACTGTCTGTAAGCGCCGCGCTTTTGTATGAAGATTACAATGCCGATGAAACTGCGGCGAATAAAAAGTTTTTGAACAAAGTAATTGAAGTTAAAGGAACAGTGGATGGTATTATCCGTAATGGCAATGATGCGGTGTTAATGCTGGGTGTGCAGCCCGGGGGAGCCGGCATAAGCTGTTTTTTTTCGCCGGCATCAGCATTAGGATCGAATCATGTAAAAAAAGGGATGGAGATAGTAGTGAAAGGGAAATGTACAGGCTTTAACATGGATGTTAACTTAACCGATTGCATCATCATTTTATAAAACCTTAAGCGCATGATCCGTAGTCTTCTATATATATGGGCTCTGATTCTTTTTATTTCAGCTTCGGGTGGTTGTTCCAAAGCGTCCGAAGACATGCTGACAGTGCGGGAATGCGATACCAGCGGCATAAAATACGGTGCAGATATTTTACCCATTATCACAGCCAATTGTTATTCCTGTCATGCCAACGGTATCGTAAACGGGGATGTCAGCTTAGATGGATATGCCAATCTGAAAACCCAGGCCGATAATGGCAATCTGGTGGGTGTAATTACCCATGCCGGCGGCTATCCTCCCATGCCCGACAATGGAGGCAAGCTATCTGATTGTGAGATCAGTAAAATAAAGGCGTGGATAGCGGCAGGAGCGAAGCAGGATTAGAAGCGGGTTGCAAGTTTCAGGTTGCAGGGTTGCCAACCTTAATGAAAGGAACCAATCAGCTAATCCGTCAGTCACATTCTTACTAAAAAAATTAGATCGTGAAGAAATCTGTACTACTTATTGCATTCTGCGGACTTACGATTTCTATGGCATCAGCACAGGTGTTTATTACCAGAACAGGTGTGATCAATTTTTTTTCCAAAACACCAATGGAAGATATCAAGGCGGAAAATAACCAGGTATATGCCGCCCTTGATCTTTCCAAAAAAACAATCGCCTTTTCTATGCTCATGAAAAGTTTTCTGTTCAGGAAGGAACTGATGCAGGAACATTTTAATGAAAATTATGTAGAAAGCGACAGGTATCCCAAATCTACTTTTAAGGGAACATTTACCGGAGATGTTGATCCGCAAAAACCAGGGATATACAATGTGCAGGCGCAGGGTGTAATTACTTTACATGGTGTGGATAAATCCATTAATACCCCCGCCACTATTGAAATCACCGGTGATGGTTTAACGGGAACGGCACGTTTTAATCTTTTGCCGCAGGACTTTAATATCACAATCCCGGGCATTGTAAGAGATAAGATCGCCAAACAAATTGATGTGCAGGTAAAAATTGACTGCAAACCTGTAAAATAAACCTTATGAAACCTTATATAAAATATTTCACAGCTACAGGAATGCGCTGTTGCGTTTTGCCACCATCTAAAATGCTAAATATAACAGGATGAGACATTATGTATTGTTTTTCTTTTTGTGCACCTGTGCTGCCGGGGTTACAACGGCGCAGGACTCCAGCTTGCTGAATATGCTGGAAGATTCCATGATGGCAAACAAACAGGGCGCTCACGTTACGGGAGCGTTTAAGGGCACGCATATCATCAATACACATTCGGTGGAAACACCGGCCAAAGGAGTGTTGCTGTTCATGATCATGCATCGTTTTGGAAAAATAAATGAAGGGGCATATGAATTTTTTGGGTTAGACAATGCCACTATGCGCATGGGGTTCGACTATGGGCTAACCGATGAACTAACGGTGGGCATTGGACGAAGCACTTTTCAGAAAACGTATGATGGTTACCTGAAGGGTAAGTTGTTGCGTCAATCTGAGGGGCCCGGCGGGCATATACCGCTTTCGGTTACCGCGTTGGGGGGTATAGCGTATACTTCACTGAGGTATAGCGATAAGCCTTATCTCAATGCCAGGTACCGCACCAGTTATACTTTGCAGTTGCTGGCAGCAAGAAAGCTCAGCAGGAATTTATCAATACAGTTATCTCCTGCTTACCTGCATTATAACCTGGTGCCAACGGCGGCCGATAAAAACGATGTATTTGTGCTGGGCGTGGGAGGCAGAATGAAGATCACCAAACGTTCGAGTATAAATATTGAGTACAATTACCTTCCCGGTAACCAGGTCAGGTCATTCAAAGTATATAACTCATTTTCGGCCGGCTTTGATATTGAAACAGGGGGACATGTTTTCCAGGTGCATGTTACCAATTCGCAGGGTATGGTAGAGCCTTTATTCCTTGGCCGCACCACCGGAAGCTGGGGCAGGGGTGATATTTATTTTGGCTTCAATATTTCACGTTCTTTCAATCTTGCTAAAAAACGCTGATCCTTCATCTTAAAAAAAATATATGGAACGCAGGGATTTTCTTCATGACATCGGCCAGGCGACCGTAGCCATATGTGCGGGAAGTTTATTGGCGGCCTGTTCCAAATCTTCAGATAATAATGTTACACCTCCTCCGTCTGGCGGTGGAGGAAATGCTTTGATCACAGCCAATCTTAATTCGGAGCTTGCTTCGGTAGGGAGCTCAAAAACCAGTGGCAGTGTAATTGTTATCAGAACAGCAACGGGCAATGTGCCGGCTTCTTTTGTGGCATTGAGCCTTATTTGCACGCATATGCAATGCACTGTAAATTACGATGCCGGCGCCGGCGGGTTCAAATGCCCCTGTCATGGCAGCGAATACGATCTCAACGGAGGCGTAACCATGGGACCCGCTCCATCGTCGTTGAAAAAGTATACCGTTGCGGTTAGTAACAATACGCTCACGGTCAGGTAGGGGCAAGGTATGAGGTATGAGGCATGAGGTATGAGGTATGAGGTGTGAGGTGTGAGGTATGAGGTATGAGGGGTATTTGTCTTGTCCTGAAACCTGAGACCTCATACCTCACACCTTCCTTCACCATTGCACCTGCTTATACAATCCAAATTCCGAAAGCGTGGGGTTTAGTCTTGACGATAGGATACGAAGCCGTACCTTGCGGGCCGTTACGGGGTCAAAGCGGATCAATCGTTTATACCCTACCGTTGTGCCTTCCGTAATTTTTTTCCAATTGCCACCATCCCGGTATTCCAGCACAAATTGCTCAATCCGCTGCCCGGTCGCAATATTTTCCTGCAACAGCAGCACATCAAATGTTTTATTGCCATCCAGTCTCAGCTCAATAACGGCAGTACTATCTTTTTTCCCGGCGGCCCAATAGGTATCATAATCATGATCGAGGATGAACTTTCCTTTGCTTCCAATGTTAAGCCTTGCTCCCCGGGCAAGATTCACTGCAAAAGTTGCACTGATTATTTTCTTCCATGCCTTCAGGCTGGCAATATCATTTTCATGGATCACCCCTCTTTTATCGGGTGGGATATTCAGTAGCAGAACACCGTTCCTTCCTACCGAGCTGTAGTAAATGTCAAGGAGTTTTTCCGGTGTTTTTACTTTGTCATCTTCTTTGGCATGATAAAACCATCCCGGCCGTATAGATACATCTGTTTCTGCGGGATACCATACCAATCCTTTTGCATTTACAATTTTTTCCCGGCTGCCCAGGTCATTGCCGGTCATATCCCCTTCGGGTTTAAAAGCAAGGTCACGCTGCGAACCCGAAGCAATTTCATGCCGGTCTAAATTATTGGCGGGCACAACACTCCATTCTGTTTCACGGCCATAACCGCTTTCTGTTCCAACCCATCTTACATCCGGACCCATAATGGCGATGGTAGCAGCAGGCTGCAGCTCGCGTATAAGCTTATACCATCTTTCAAAATCATACACCTGCTTTTTGCCATTGGGCCCCTCGCCGTTGGCACCGTCAAACCATACTTCGTCTACCCGTCCGTAGCGGGTGAGCAATTCCGTGAGCTGCTCAACGAAAAAGTCATTGTACGCATCTGTTCCGTACACGGGAGCATTCCTGTCCCACGGCGATAAATAGACGCCAAATCCAATGCCATAAGCGCGGCAGGCATCGGCTACTTCCTTTACCACATCGCCCTTGCCGTCTTTCCATGGACTGGACACCACGGAATGGCGGGTGGTTTTGGTAGGCCATAAGCAAAAGCCGTCGTGGTGTTTGGCTGTAATGATCACCTGTTTTATGCCGGCATTCTTTGCAGTGATCACCCATTGCCTGGCATCTAATGCAGTGGGGTTAAAGATCTGAGGATCTTCCTTTCCATCACCCCATTCCTTATCGCTGAAAGTATTGATGCCAAAATGAAAAAAGGCTGTCAGCTCCAGTTGCTGCCAGCGCAACTGCCGCGGAGAGGGCGTTACATTAGCTGCTTTGGCAATGATGTCCTTTTCCGTATCTCCGGGATGTATCAGCACATAGTTTTCTTTTGCTTCCTGGCCAAAAGCCATATTGCACAATAGGGTGAGCGTAAAAGCTATCAGTTTGTTCCTATTCATTTTACCGGGTTAAAGTGATATTTGTTTAAATGCAATTATTGCTCTCCCTGTTCGGCGCTTAATATCCGTTGGGCGTCTTCATCTTCATACTGCGCTATCAGGGCATCGAGTTGTGATCTCAGTTGCCGTGTAATTTTCTCATATCCTTTTTTGCCATAGAGGTTATGCATATCGTGGGGATCTTTCTGCAGATCATAGAGCTCCCAGCTATTTACTCTTTTGTAAAAACGGATCAGCTTATACTTTTTCGTTTGTACACCAAAATGAGGCGAAACCGAATGCTCGCCATTTTCATAATAGTGATAGTACATCGCTTCGCGGCCTTTTACCTTTTTACCGGTCAGCAATGGCAATACAGATCTGCCCTGCATGTCTCCCGGTATAGCCACGCCGGCGGCATCGAGGCAGGTGGGCGCAATGTCGAGGTTCATTACATATTCGTTCAGCGTTGTGCCAGGCTTAATTACGCCGGGATAGCGCATCATCATGGGCGTTCTGAATGATTCTTCATACATGAAGCGCTTATCAAACCAGCCGTGCTCGCCCATATAAAACCCCTGGTCGGATAAATACATTACTATGGTATTATCAGTCAACTGGTGCTCGTCAAGATAATCCAGCGTGCGTCCTATATTCCTGTCTAAGGAAGCTGCCGTGCTCAGGTAGTCTTTCATATAGCGCTGGTATTTCCATTCCGTGAGCGCTTTACCCGTTAGATTACGCGATTTAAAATTTGTATAAATGGGTTGATAATATGTATCAAATTTAGCGCGTTGTGCGGCATTCATACGGGTAACGGCTGGTTCTTTGTGATCGGGGGCCAACATTTTCAGATCGTAACCCGGTATCATGGTTTTGGCAATGGTCATGTCCTGTACTTTTGCTGCTGCCCTGTTATCGTAGGTGTCATAGAAGTTTTCCGGCAGGGGGAAAGTAACATCATCGAACATGCCCATGTCTGTTGTGTCGGGTATCCATGTACGGTGGGTAGATTTATGCCCGATCACCAGGCAAAAAGGTTTGCTGGTATCCCGCTGATCTAACCAGCCCTCGGTTACATCTTCAACAATATTGGCGGCATATCCTTCTATTCTTTTCCTGCTGCCGTCCATCATCAGCATATCGGGGTTGTAATAGCTGCCCTGTCCCGGGAAGATTTGCCAGAAGTCGAAGCCCCGGGGTTGTGTTCCCAAATGATACTTACCTATCCATGCGGTTTGATACCCGTTTGCCTGCAATTGTTTTACAAAGAGATCCTGCGCGGCATTGAAGTTGGAGGTTTCATTATCCTTAAACCCGTTTTTATGACTGTATTTACCCGTGAGCAAAACAGCCCTGCTTGGTCCGCATATAGAATTGGTAACATAGGCTTTGCTGAAAAGCGCGCCTTCTTTTGCAATGCGGTCTATATTTGGAGTTTGCATGAGCTTACTGCCATAAGCACTGATGGTTTGGTAAGCATGATCATCAGAAAGAATGATGACGATATTGGGACGTTTCGCTTTTGACTGGGCTGTGAGCGCAGCACAGGTGGTAAAGAGGATGAGCGTTATCAGTATAATTCTTTTCATCTGTATATTTTTTTATTTTTCATTTTTGATGAAAGGAAAATTTATATTCTCTGTATGCTCATTTTGCATGATCTTTTTTATGCGTTTTATTATGGCAGGATTTTCAGCAGCAACATCTTTTGTTTCACCCGGATCAGAATTGAGGTTATACAATTGTATAGCGCTGCCGGGGTCTTTCATAACGTTTAAGCGTACCCCTTTCCATTTGCCCTTGCGAACCGCCTGTCTGCCGCCGCCTTCATGAAATTCCCAGTATAAAAATTCATGCTCCTTTTGTTTGCCTTCCGATGAAAATTCAGGTAACAGCGAAATGCCATCTGTATATGGCGGAACAGGTACACCGGCTATTTCGGCAAAGGTTGGCATAAAATCCCAAAAGGCCCCGGCGAACTCCGACACTTTACTTTTTCTGATAACAGCAGGCCAGTAAGCGATCATGGGAGTGCGTATGCCACCTTCGTAGAGGTCTCTTTTTATGCCCCTGAAGCCGCCGCTGCTGTTAAAGAATGCCGGGTCGTTACCGCCTTCGCGGTGGGGACCGTTATCGCTTGTAAATACAATAAGCGTATTTTTTTCGATTCCCAGCTCAATTAATTTTTCCATTACCTGCCCTACGTAATGATCCAGCCTGGTTACCATTGCCGCATAAGCTGCATGCGGGTAGGCTTGCGGCTCGTAGCCTTTGCCGTTCCATGGGGCATTTACGGGTTTAGCTTCTTCACTGAATTTTCTTTTATAGTATTCAAACGTGCTGTCGTCTTTTGGCAATTGCAAAGCCGCATGGGGCAAAGTGTAAGAGAGGTACAGAAAAAAGGGCAACGAGCTGTGCTCATCCATAAATGCAAGGGCTTCCTTTTGTATGCCTGGCAGGTGTGTTGGGATAATCAATCCGTGTATTATTGTTCCATAGGTGATCGGGGAAATAGTTGTGCGATTGGCGCTGGCAGTTATAGCCAAAAAAACGGTCAAAGCCCTGTTGACCGGGAGCGCCTGCCGAACCGGGGTAGCCCAATCCCCATTTGCCGAAACTGCCGGTGGCATACCCCGCTTTCTTCAGCATTTCGGCTATGGTGTATGCGGTATCAGGCAATGGCAATTGTCCTTCGGGTTGAATTTCATAATTGCCCCGGACAGGAGTATGGCCGGTATGCTGCCCCGTGAGTAAGGCAGAACGGGAAGGTGCGCAAACAGACGTGCCTGCATAAAACTGTGTGAACCGTATTCCTGCTGCAGCCAGTTGATCTATATAAGGGGTTTCAATCTTTGTTTGACCATAGCAACCCGGGTCGCCGTAGCCCATGTCATCGGCCAGTATAAAAATGATGTTGGGTTTGGTTTGCGCATAAGAGGTAAAAGACAATAAGCAGCAAAAAAAGAGGAACGGAGCTTTGATCATTTCACATTCATTTTGATCACAGATGACTGCAAGATACAAAACAAGCGATCAGGAATATTTTGTCCGCCATTATTCATCCCTCCTCCCGGGTTTGCTCATTTCCTAAAACAGGAAATTTAGCCGGGGTAAATAAAATAATGACCAGGGTAATTACAGCCGTGATCAGCAGTGCAATATATACATAATGTGTAGCAGAATGAAATATTTGCCGCAGGAACGATTGTATTTGAGGCGATGAGTTTTTTGACTGGAGTGTTTCGATTACCTGGTTGGGAGGGGGCAGCTTTGGCGCAATGAGGGCAGGCGCTTTATGTAGTGATGAAAGCAGCACCGAATTAAAAACGGCTGCAAAAATGGCGGCGCCAAGAGTTTGTCCGAAATATCTTGAAAACATATTGGCGCCGGTTACCACCCCGCGTCTGTTCCATGTTACAATAGATTGTACGCCTACGAGCATGGGCGTGGAAATAAGCCCAAAACCGGCTCCCAGTAATAATTGCATACCAACGAGCATCCATACCGGACCGGGAAAAGGAAGAAGAAGAAATACACCTGCACCCAGGATAGCCATACATGCCCCTGCCAGCGCCGTGTTGCGGAAACCTATGGTAAGATATAGTTTTCCCGACAGTGCGGATGACAAAGGCCAGGTAATGCTCATACTTGCCAGTATGAAGCCTGCGGCTATAGGGCCAACCCCGGTAACGGATTGCGCATATACGGGCAGGTACATGCTGGACGCCATCATGGTAATTCCCATACCAATCATGGTAAGGTTGGCGCCAATGAGCACCCGGTTCTTCCATATCCATGCGGGCATCAACGGCTCGGGGTTGCGGCGCTCTACCCGCGTGGTAAGGAAGATTAAAATAGCGGCTGTCGCAAACACAAGTATGCTGTTAAGAGAAAACCATGGCCAGGCCTGCCCGCCCTGTAATATGCCAAACATCAGCAGCGCGCTGCTGATGAGCATGAGGGCCGCCCCGGCAAGCTTTATCCTGTGTGGGATATGAGGTTTTTTTTCGTGCAGGAAAAGGTAGAGGAGTATAATGGCAATAGCACCTACAGGCAAATTGATTAAAAATATCCAGTGCCAGGAAACGTATTCCGCGAAAGCGCCTCCCAGCGCCGGCCCGGCAATGGCCGATACGCCCCATACGCTGGAAAGCCAGCCCTGAATTTTCGCACGTTCCCGTATGCTGTACATATCGCCTGCCAGGGTATTTACGGTGGCCATGATGGCGCCGGCGCCAAGCGCCTGCACTCCGCGGAAGAAAATGAGGGAATACATGTTCCAGGATAGCGCACAGGTAGCTGAGCCGATCAGGAATATGGAAGTACCCGTAATTAAAACAGGTTTTCGCCCATACATATCCGCCAGCTTACCATATAATGGAATAGTAATGGTTTGAATAAGCAGGTAAATAGAGAATACCCAACTGAATAATGAAAAGCCACCGAGGTCGCCTACGATTTGCGGAATGGCTGTAGAAACAATGGTATTGTCCATCGCTGCGAGCATCATGGTCATCATGAGCGCGGCAAGAATCCAGCCGCGGTGCATCGGTGCCGGGATGTTTTCCGTATTATTTCCGGGCGTTATAGTTTTTAGATGATGTTGGTTGTTCCCCATTGTATCTCCGATAGATCCAAACGTGTCTTTACATTCACGCCGGTGCTCAAAAGTAAACCTTTTGGCGGCGAAAAGGAGGGGGCAAGCATTAGCGGATATTGCTAATGAATGGGTACTGAGCCACATTAGGTCTGTATCATATGCCCTGTACAGGTCGTGCGCACCATTGTCGGGCATGGCTATGGGGTCAGCCGCTGTCAATGACGGATTGTTTTTATCGGAAACGCGGATCAGCGCCATATCCCCGGATACTGTTAAAAGAAACCGATTGAATTTTGTTTTGTAACAGGGTCATGAATTGCTCTTTTGTCATCCATTTTTCTTTCCAGTCTCCGCTATCCTGAGAACGTATCAACAAATGACCAAGATTTAATGGAACACCTTTCCTGATATACCATTCCATATCAAACCAATCTCTCCCTTTCACTCTTCCTTTCCATTTGCGAAAAAGGAATGCATGCATTTTGCCGGCAAAGAGATCCGGCAGCGTAAAGCATTTAACGTAGAGTGAAAATGGTTTTAATAATAATTTTTCTTCTGTGCCCGGGTTCATATTCTTCAAGACATTCTTTGATCATACACTTTTTAATGTTTTTACAAGCGTTGCCAGGCTGTTTTTTTTTGGCGCATCTTTAAGCCAGCTATTAATGGTTGCTGTTTCTAACTTTCGAAGCGCACTTTCATCAATACGGAAATCTTCAATCAATAATTCCAGTGTTTGCTTTACACTACGCAATAATACACCGGGCGTAGCAATTATTTTATCACACAATGCTTTTTCCTTTGATGCCATTAACACGGTTTGCTTTTTTGTAAGCTGCACCTGTTTTATGCCAAAGCTGTAATAGGGCAGGGGCATAAAATTCACCCTGGCCGGGGTTGCATAAACAGCGTGTGTGCAGAAGCAATGCGGCTCTTGCAATGATTTTTTTAAATACTTACAAACGAACAAAGAGAAATACTCCAATTTCGCCTGCCTCTCACAAATGCTGCCATTAATGCTCTGATAATGCCTCCCAGTTAATAGATGCTGCTCACAGCAGCCACCTTGCTTTATATATCCGCAGTCCCTGCTGTTTAAAAATGCTGTTGCCTGCCAGGTCAAGCACTTCATCTGTCCACCATTTTTCTTTGGGACGGATGATGATTGTGGGGTATCCTTCAGGTCCGGATGATACGCTCTTTATGTTTTCACCGAACCGGGTGCTTACTTTTTCTGCTTTTTTGCTTTGCATGCTTACTTTAAATACAGCCGAATGGGTACTGAGCCACATTAGGTCTGTATCATGTGCCCGGTACAGGTCATGTGCACCATTGTCGGGCATGGCTACGGAGTCAACCGCTGTCAATAACGGATTGTTTTTATCGGCGTTATACCTGTATGTTTTTAGCTGGTTCCACGATACGGTATAAAGTTGCTTTCTCTTTTTGTCCCATACGAGGTTATGCCCGTCGCGCAGGTAAAAATCCTTACGTACTGTTTTTTCAGGATAATCCTTACCGGAAGTAACAAAAATACTCATGAGATTGCCTGTACTGGAAGCGCTTACAATGTTTCCATCGGGCAGTTGTTCAACAGAGTGCGTGTTACCGCCGGCATAGGCATAGAACATTGTTTTTTTATCGGATACGCGGATCAGCGCCACCCCCCCGCCGGAAGCACAGGCCAGTATGTATTTCCCGTTTTCGAGCGGCTTTGCATCACTCATCGCTTCAAACCATTTAGCATGCTCCGGTTCAATATCGGGTTGAACAGCAGGGCGCCATTCCCATACGATTGCAGAAGCGGCTATATCGGCTATGGCTACACGACTTTTTGATTGCTCGGAAAGTATGATGTACTTTTTCCCTTTTTCGGGTTGCCAGTGGGTCCGGGCATTTGAAGCATGCAAAAATGCTGTGAGTAAGATGCTGCTGAGTATGCTGATTGAATATTTCATCTGAGATGTTTTTTTTTACCGCAAAGCGTTAAGAAATTACGCAGGAACCGCTGCGTTGGCCCGCCCAAGCTGGTTTTGCCGGTACACATGCGGTTCAATGGTGAATGCTAATCTGATTAGTCGTCGGATAATGTTATCCACACAGGGGCATGATCGCTGGTTTTTTCCCAGCCCCTCACATGGCGGTCAACGCCGGCACCGGTAAGCCGGCTGCTGAGGCCGGGGCTGAGCAGGAAATGATCAATACGCAGGCCTGCATCACGACCGTATGCATTGCGGAAATAATCCCAGAATGTATAGATCTTCTCATCCGGGTAAAGCTTGCGTATCGCATCTGTCCATCCCTGCGCTGCAAGGTTTTTAAAAGCCGCACGGACTTCCGGCCGGAACAATGCATCGTCTACCCAGCGTTCCGGCTTATACACGTCAATCTCTGCCGGCATTACATTATAATCTCCCGTTAGTACTGTTGGCTTGCCGGAGGCAAGCAGTCCGGCAGCATGAAGCGTTAAGCGTTCAAACCAGCGCAATTTGTAATCGAATTTTGGCCCGGGCGCAGGATTGCCGTTGGGCAGGTACAGACAACCAACAGCAATGCCGTTGATGACCGCTTCTATATAGCGGCTGTGCAGGTCTTCGGGGTCGCCCGGCAATGCACGGCACACTTCCTGTATCTGGTGATTGCGCGACAGGATGGCAACACCGTTCCAGCTTTTTTGCCCATGCCAGATCGCAGCATAACCTGCATCCCGTATGGCCTGCTCCGGGAATTTTTCTTCCGGCGCTTTCAGCTCCTGCAGGCAAACAACATCCGGCGCTGCTTCACTCAGCCAGCGAAGCAGAACGGGAAGATGCCCGTTTACGCCATTAACATTATAGGTGGCAATTTTCATTGTAAATTATCGTATAGGATAAAGATAATTGAAAAATGATCTGTCAGATCCGCATCATTCAATAAACCCCGGTTGAAACATATTATTTACCTATCTTCCGTGGAACAAATGCCCCAAATATAAAAATATAATGATACCGGGCAGTTGTTCGCTTTGATATAGCCGGTGGGCTGAATATGGTACGGTATTTTATGTATAGCTGGGTAAAACAGTTATATGAAAAAGATAAAAGACCAGCAAACGGCGAAACACAACACGCAGTTCAATGCCAATAAAAACCGCCCCGAAAACAAAGACGACCTGGACAGCAGGGAAGGAGAAGAACAGGAATTTAAAGGAGATGATACCACGCATAATCAAAAGGCGCATAAGAACAAAAAGCCCGGGCAAAAAAAGAATGGATAGCCGATAAATTTTAAATCAATAATTATGGACTGGCACAAGCTTATCAACGAAAACCAACTGGAGGAACTGACAGAAAGATCAAAGGAACGGCCACAACTTATTTATAAGCATTCTACCCGTTGCGGAACAAGCTCACTTATCAGGAGCAGACTTGAAAGAGCAACTGCTCCGGCAGACATGGATTTTTATTTTCTTGACCTGATCGCGTACCGTTCCCTGTCTGATAAAATTGCGCAAATTTTCGGGGTGAGGCATGAGTCGCCGCAGGTACTGCTCATTCAAAATGGCGAATGCGTATATCATCAAAGCCATGGTGCTATTTATATGGAAGAAATAGCAGCCCGAAACATGCGTGCCTGATGAAGGAGGTATCAGCTATGAGCTGTCAGTCTATATGAAAAAGGTTTCGGAGCAGCAGCAGTCGAAAAGATTGCTCTTTA
>NZ_DAOMOZ010000049.1:0-25825 GCF_035444585.1 Agriterribacter sp. | reverse complement strand
GGGTTTGTAACTACTTGATTAACAAACCCTGGTTTTGACGTTAGTCAGAATTGTAAACCAACATAACACAGACATTAAATAGTGGACAAAATGAACGACAAAATACAATACATCAACCCAGACGGACTTTCAAAAAATCCTGCTTTTTCACAAATAGTAACGACACAGGGAAACGGCAAGACAATTTACATTGGCGGACAAAATTCCGTAAATGAAAATCGGGAAATAATTGGCAAAGGCGACATTACCCAACAGACCGAACAAGTAATGAAGAATTTACAAACAGCCCTTTCGGCTTGTGGTGCAACTTTTGACAATCTTGTAAAACTTTCTATTTATGTTGTTCAGGGACAAAATTTGTATGGGGCTTTTCAGATTTCTCAAAAATTTTTTAGCAACCAGACAAACCCACCTGCAATCTCTGTTCTTATCGTAGCAGGTTTGGCAAATCCTGACTTTTTAGTTGAAATTGATGCAACTGCATTTATTCCCGAATAATTTTGACGTATGGAAAAAAGAACTATTGGACAGACAAAGGACACAGGTTGGCAATTTGGAATTAGAAAAAGTATTCCATTAAGTGTAACCGAAGTTTGGGATTTTTTGTTTTCAACTAATGGAGAAAAACTTTGGCTGAACGGTGCTGACAAAGAATTTTCAACGTTAAAAAACTTATCGCATATAAGGACAAAATGGAAACTAAAAGATTGGACAAACGAAGCAACGCTTCAAATGCGAGTAATTGCAAACAAAGACAAAACGACTATTGCTTTTCACATTGAGAAAAGCGCAGAGGACAATATAATATTGCATGTTGACCACATTCTACCGCGTTCAAAAGGAGGAAAAGACGAAATCAACAACTATCAAACCCTGTGTGACATTTGCAATATTGGAAAGAGTAACAAGGATGATACAGACTTGCGAAAAAGCCAAGCCTACAGCTAACATGCGGTTTTGCGTCAGCGGGGGCGAACCAACGCAGCATCAACAACAGCAACTTTGTTCGGCAGCAGTTCCGTATGACGGAACGCAGGTGAACAACAAAATATATTCTGTACATTAGTTTTTCAATCATCAGCAGTTCAGGGCTGGACGTTCAATGAATGCCCCGCCCGAACGCAAAGCCGTCCAACGTAAGCCCGCGTTGCAGCAGCCAGGATGAACCAAGCAGTATCACTTTCATATTTCTTTTTCTCCGGCTATCTATATCCCATAATAATTTCACCGCTTCACTCCACTGCTCTATTTTCTGAATCTCATCAATGATCAATAGAAATTCGGGCACTTTTTGCTGATCCATCATCGTGCGGGCTGCTTCCCACTGCTGCTCCAGCCATATAGTATTCGTTGCAGCTATAGCATCGGCAGACACAAAGTGGTGAGATATGCTTATTTTCTCCACTAACTGTGTAACTAACGTGGTTTTTCCCACCTGGCGGGGGCCCATTATCACCTGCATAAAGTTGCGCGGCTCCTGTATTCTTTGTATAGGCTCTTGCAAATGAGGGCGTACAAACATTTTTTACGAATTGCTCAATATATTAGGTAAATTTACTCAATATAATGAGTAAATTAAAATATATTTCTTCTTAGGAATACCGTCAAAATGCAAACGAAAAGAGATTGGTCTATCCGCTACCATTTTGCCCTGGCGCGTCTATACCGCCTCATTTTCTTACGGTCCTAATCATTTCCCGCTTATGCGCCGGGCCAGGAATTTTTTCAACCGAAAAACCCGCCTCAGTCATGGCACGGCGTACAGCGCCTTTTGAACAATAGGTTACCAGTACCCCTCCCGGTTGCAGGCAATTAAATAGTTTCCTGAACACTTCGGTTGTCCATAATCCGGGCTGCACGGCAGGTGCAAATGCATCGTAATACAGGAGATGAAACAATTGCCGGGCCCGGAATTCCTGCACCGTTGTTAAATCCTTATACAAACAAAATGCAGGTGAAAGCCTTAGCGCCGTATTGCAGGATGACCTGTGCATTTGCTTAAATTCCGGTTCACTGCCAGGGCAATTCAATAAAGCACAATAGTTAAGCCCCGTCCACTCCGCTGCATTGAGCGGAAATGGTTCTATAGCATGGTAGTGAATATTCAGGTTTTTTTCTTTTGCTTCCAAAAATGTGAGCAGGGCATTGAGCCCTGTGCCAAAGCCAACTTCAAGTATATTAACAGAGGAAGCGTTTCCCTGAGCAAGCAAATAATGCAACCCGGATCGTATATATACATGCCTGCTTTCCTGCACGGCGCCATAAACAGAATGAAAGGTTACGTTGAGATCAGGCTCTAATATGGTATGTGAGCCATCAGCCGTTATTTTCTTTTGTCGTTGCATTCCTTAAGAAAAGAAACCGGGATTCAAAGCATTAAGAAGCCAAATTACAAAAAGTAATCCTGTCCGCCGGGGACGGATAAAATTCAAACGCCAAATTTAGAACCATACACAATAAATCATTACCTACTCCTCTTCATGTATGGCCAGGATAGGAATATGCGAATGGAAGGCCAGATCCCTGGTATGGCTTTTCTGAAACAATGAATCCAGCAAATGATGCTTGCGGGGTATTACAATAAGCAGGTCGAGATTATTGTTTTCCGCAAATTCATGGATCCCTTTTTCCACATCCGGGTTACCAATAAAAAAATACTGAGGCCGCGTTTCTTCCAGCAGGCCATGCAACAGATCATGCTGATCCTTTGCATCCGCTGAGGCATGCTTCTTATCATCCACATTCAAAATGCTCATTGAAGCACCGAATGTTCTTACCCATTCTTTTATATGATCTGCAGGCGTGGTTTCCACAACTTTTTTAAAATCGCAGGCGAAGCCGATTTTTTGTATCCCTTTAAAAATAGTGCCTGGCGGAACTACCAGAACAGGCCAGGTTAACCGTCTTATTACCGATAACGTGGCGCTGCCAACAAGCAGCCTTTCTACAAAACCACTGCCTCTTGTTCCCATTACAACTGCAAAGGGCTGTATGGAAGCGCACATGGCTTCAAGCTCATCTGCCAGGTCTCCGAGTTTTACTTCAGCAGATATTTGCAGTGCACCCGAAAACGTTCGCTCTGCCAGGTCTTTTAATTCCTGCAGTCTTTCTACATTGATCCTTTCCAGTTCGCCAATGTCGACAAGTGGCAGGGGGATATCGCTGTTGTTGTACGATACGGGCAACTGGTACACGTGCAACAGCACAATACCGGCATTAATGACCTGTGCCATATACAACGCGTAATGCATGGCATTGATAGCCGCCGGCGAAAAGTCTGTGGGAACAATTATTGTTTTCATCAGATTGCTTTTACGCTAATAAAAAACCGCAGATGGTTGTTCATAAGAGCAGCTTTCTTAAAGCCTCATATTAACCGGACATCGCTTTGAAAATATAATTTTAAAAGAATTGATGCTAATTTCATACAAAATTCTACTTTTTGTTATTCAAAGCAAACTAAAAATTTCCTATGCATATTCCGGTAGTTGATCTTTCCAATTTTACGGGAGGCGATGGGGAAAGAAAAAAGGATTTTGTGCAACAATTGGGTAAGGCTTATGAAGAAGTGGGTTTTGTTGCCGTAAAAAACAATCTTACCGCAGGCGAATACTTAGATGAAAAGGCTAAGGAAAACAGGACTTAAAAAATGAGTGTTACTTTTTAATGCTTTATGGAATGCGTTTGAAACCTTTGCGTTACGTTTCTTTTTTGAAAGCCGTTACAGTATATGGCTTAACCGCTTTTGGCGGAGCACAGGGGCACTTTGGAATGATGATGAAAACCTTTGTTGCTAAAAGGAAAGACATTACGGAACAGGAGTTGCTCGAGTACAATGCATTTTGCCAGTTGCTTCCAGGCGCATCTTCTACCCAGATCATTACACTTATCGGATATAAAAAAGGCAAACTGCCACTGGCCATTTTAACCCTGCTGCTTTGGATATTGCCCGCCTGCCTGCTCATGAGCGGGCTCTCTTTTGCACTTGATTTTGCCGGTAAAACCAATCTTCAAAATGATTTATTCAAATTCATAAAACCAATGGCTGTAGGCTTCCTGGCTTTTGCTGCCTTCAGAGCCTATACGTTGGTGGCCAACAGGCGTATTGCCCGGCTGATCATGACCGGTACGATGGTGGCGACCTATTTTCTTTTTAATTCGCCATGGGTTTTTCCCGCAGTTATTTTACTGGGCGGGCTGATCACCAATTTCACGGAAAAAACCTCCGAAAAAATAATTGTTGAACCCAGACCTATTAAATGGGGAAACATAGTGATATTTTTTTTAATATTTATACTGGCTGGCTTATTCAGTGAGCTTTCCCGTAAAAATGAATGGCAGCACCGGAAAGCTTTCAACCTTTTTGAAAACACCTATCGTTTCGGCGGAATGGTTTTTGGCGGAGGCGATGTGCTGATGCCCATGATGTATGAACAATATGTTGTTCGTCCCAACACCGAACGTATACAACAAAGAAATCAAAATGTGATACGCATAGATCAAAATGAATTTCTGACCGGCGCCGGAATGGTAAAGGCCATACCGGGACCTACCTTTTCGTTTTCTGCTTTTGTAGGAGGTGAGGCGCTTAAAAGCGAGGGTATGGGCATGCAGGCCATAGGTTGCGCCATAGGAGCTTTTGGCATTTTTTTGCCCAGCGCTTTGCTGGTCTTGTTTTTTTACCCGGTTTGGAACAATTTGAAAAAATATCCAGCCATTTACCGGGCATTAAAAGGGATCAATGCGGCAGTAGTGGGCATTATGGCTGCTTCCACACTTTTTTTAATGAAAGACATTTCTTTTTTTGAAGTGAATGAAGAAAACACGATCAGCTTTTTAAATATAGGAGTAATTGGCGGTACCTTTCTGTTGCTTACTTTTACACGACTGCCGGCGCCTGTAATTGCTTTATTCTGTCTGCTGCTGGGTTGGCTTATTTAGGATAAGGATAATCTTGAGCCATTACCTGTAATAACCGTTCTTTTCAATTTCCTCCTTCACAATATCCGGCACCAGGTACCGTATGGATTTTCCCTGTTTTACGAGCCCCCTGATGTGTGTAGCCGAAATTTGCAGCAGCGGCGCATCTACTATTGTAATATTGAGGGGCTGACCCGGGCTGGCTCCGAAACCTGCCCTGTTGTAAACAAAAAAAGAATAGCGTTTGATTAGTACATCTGCATTTTTCCACTTGTGTAAATTCTGAAAGCTGTCGCTACCCATGATAACAGCAAAATGGTGCTGTGGATACTTTTCTTCCAGGTAAGTCAGCGTATCTATGGTGTAGGATGGTTTGGGCAAATGAAATTCAATATCGGAAGCTCTTAGCTTTTGCTCTCCTTCAATAGCAATGCGCACAAGATGTAAGCGCTGGTATTCGTTGAGCAGGGAATGCGATATTTTAAAAGGATTTTGGGGCGAAACCATAAACCAGATCTGGTCGAGGTTTGTGTGCCCGGCAATATGGCTGGCTATGATCAGATGCCCATGATGAACCGGGTTAAATGAGCCGAAATACAAACCTATCTGCATGCGTAAAACGATCAGGCTGTTTTTTTGTATACCTCTTCTACCAGCACGCTCTTAGCCTCATTTAACCGCAAACTTAAGCTATATCCGGCAACCGACACAGAAATAGGATCACCCAATGGAGCGATCTGTTCGATGGTAATTTCCTCGCCCGGAATAAAGCCCATTTCCATCAGCTTTAAAAAAAGTTCATTGTTTTCAATTTGCCTGATGGTCACCGCAATGCCGGGACTTATGTCAGAGAGCCTTTTCATCCGTATATTTTATTTTGGGGGCGCCTGTCGGCCGGTAAAAGTTATTACCTGCTTCGTTCATTTCAGCAAATCTATCGGTAGTTTCGCAGCATTATTTACGAATTTCGGAAAAGGAATCTTTAATGGCCCCTATTCATTTTTTCTTCCCTTATCAAAAGTTCTCACTTACCCAAAGAAACAAATTAAAGTCTTTTATCAGAGATATATTTAAAAAAGAAAAGAAATCCCTGATTAAACTCCAGTACATTTTTTGTACCGATACATACCTGCTGGAGATCAACAGGCAATATTTGCAGCATGATTATTATACCGATATTATAACCTTTGAACTTGGTACAGCAGGAAAAATTGATGGTGAAATATACATCAGTGTGGAACGGGTAAAAGAAAACGCCCACTTAATGCAAACCAGTTTTAAAGAAGAACTGCACCGCGTAATTTTTCACGGAGTGCTGCATTTGTGTGGCTATAAGGATAAGTTAAAAAAGGAAAAACTTGAAATGAGATCCAAAGAAGATCGTTTATTGCACTTGTATTTTAATTAAAAATAAACGCCGTTCCACGTGAAACGTTTTCTTTCGATAATTATTGCATCTCTTTGTTTTAATCTTGCTTTTAGCCAGGGTTCTATTGTATTAAACGATAAGCCCTTTGTTGTTGCACATGAAAAAGATACGGCCATTGAAAGGTGGTTGAATACCAATCCGGCTTATCTTAAATTGAACCAGGAAGAAAAAGCGGTGGTGTACTGGGTAAATTACGTAAGGCAGAAACCAAAGGATTTTTCCAATACCATCTTACTCCCGTTCCTGAAACAGTTTCCCGAAGCAAGAAGCAGTTATACCCGGTCATTGATCAGCGATCTTTCAACACTCTCTTCTCTGCCGCCACTTGCACCCTCGAAAAAACTGAATGATGTGGCTGAAAGTCATGCTAAAGACCTGGGGTTGAATCAGCGCAGCATTTCCCATAATTCTTCAAACGGAGAATCCTTTAAAGACCGTCTCAATAAGTTTGGCTATTTTGAATGTGTTTCAGAGAACGTATATGAAGGAAAAGAAGATGGTTTACAGGCTATCCTGTTCCTTCTTATTGACGCCGGGGTTCAAAACCTGGGCCATCGCAAAAATATATTTGATTCCGGTATGAAATATATTGGTGTTTCCTTTTTTCCTGTCAAACGAAATGATAACCGGTTTTTTATGGTACAGGATTTCTCCTGCAATTAGTTCCACGTGAAACATTGTTATCATAGATCAACAGCTCCAAATAAATATCCATACTTATTCTTTGCTGCTGTAATTTTGCCCGATGTTTTCAGTATATGATGTTATTGTGGTTGGTGCAGGCCATGCGGGCTGTGAAGCTGCAGCGGCCGCCGCCAATATGGGCAGCAAAGTTTTGCTCGTTACCATGAATTTACAAACCATAGCTCAAATGAGTTGCAATCCTGCAATGGGAGGGATTGCCAAGGGGCAAATTGTGAGGGAGATAGATGCGTTGGGCGGATATTCCGGCATTGTTACAGATGCTACCATGATCCAGTTCAGGATGCTCAATAAATCCAAGGGTCCTGCCATGTGGAGCCCGCGGGCGCAAAGCGACAGGATGCTCTTCTCGAAAAAATGGCGGGAAATGCTGGAACAAACACCCAATATAGATTTTTATCAGGACATGGTGAAAGGTTTGCTCGTTGAAGACGGAAAATGTTTTGGCGTAATAACCGGCATGGGGCACCAAATAAAAGCCAAAGCAGTAGTGCTCACCAACGGTACCTTTTTAAATGGTATTATTCATGTCGGCGAAAAAAGGTTTGGAGGAGGAAGAGTAGCTGAAAAAGCAGCAACCGGCATTACCGAACAACTGGTTGAACTGGGATTTGAAAGCGACAGGTTAAAAACAGGAACCCCGCCGCGCGTAGATGGCAGAAGCCTGAACTATGCTAAAATGGAAGAACAAAAAGGAGACGACGAGATCAGCGGCTTTAGTTTTTCTTCTGTTCCAAAAATTTCAGCGCAACAGCAAAGAAGCTGCTGGATCACCTATACCAATCAAACTGTTCACGATATTCTTAAAACAGGGTTCGACCGGAGCCCGATGTATGCCGGACGAATAGAAGGTGTTGGACCAAGGTATTGCCCCAGCATAGAAGATAAAATAAACCGGTTTGCCGAAAGAGACCGGCACCAGATCTTCGTTGAACCGGAAGGATGGAATACCGTGGAAATATATGTAAACGGTTTTTCCACCTCACTTCCGGAAGAAGTACAGTTTGAAGCGCTTCGCAATATACCCGGCTTTGAAACCGCCAAAATGTTCAGACCGGGATACGCCATAGAATACGATTATTTTCCTCCTACCCAGCTCAATTATTCTTTGGAAACAAAGCTCATAGCGCATCTCTTTTTTGCAGGACAGATCAACGGTACTACCGGCTATGAGGAAGCTGCCTGCCAGGGACTGATTGCAGGAATGAATGCCCACCTTTCCACGCAAAACAAAGCGCCTTTCCTTCTTAAAAGGAGTGATGCGTATATTGGTGTGCTCATTGATGATCTGATCAGTAAAGGAACAGAAGAACCCTACAGAATGTTTACCAGCCGCGCAGAGTTCAGAACACTGCTGCGCCAGGATAACGCCGATCTGCGTTTAACAGAAAAATCATATATAGCCGGCTTGGCTTCAGCAGAAAGAATGAAGACTCTAAATGAGAAAAAAGCCTCTGTTAATAATATATTAAATATTATTAACTCTTTATCAATTGAACCACAAGAAATTAATAATTACCTCCAAAATATTTCCACTGCACCCATCACCCAAAAACAAAAAGTGGCCCAATTGCTGCTTCGCCCGGCAATCAGTCTTCCGGACTTACGAACAGCAGTTCCCGGATTATCCCAAGCGCTGCAAAACACTACCAGGGAAGCCATAGAACAGGCTGAAATACAAATTAAGTATAATATATATATCGAAAAAGAAAAAGAGCTGGTTTCAAAAATGGGCAAGCTCGAAGACCTGATGATCCCGGAAAATTTTAATTATTCCACCATTTCTGCGCTTTCCACAGAAGCCAGGCAAAAGTTTATCCGGGTTAAACCCCGAACGCTTGGTCAGGCCTCACGCATTTCAGGCGTTAATCCAAGCGATGTTCAGATTTTGATGGTATATATGGGAAGATAGTTTTAACGTGCTTAAAGCCCTGTTTACAAGCCTAAGGATGCACTTATTTCCAACATCCGCTTAATGGGTTTCAAAGCTGCTGTCCGTAAATCTTCATCCATCGTAAGTTCAGGCGATTCATATTCCATGCACAGGTATAATTTTTCAAGCGTATTCAGTTTCATGTGCGGGCAGTCGTTACAGGCACAACTGTTATCCGGCGGCGCCGGAATAAATACTTTATCCGGCGAATTTTTCTGCATCTGGTGCAATATGCCCGTTTCTGTAGCCACTATGAATTCCTTTCCTTCATCTTTTTCGGTAAACTTCAGCAACTGGGTGGTGGAACCAATAAAATCGGCTAACTGCAATACTACATCTTCACATTCCGGATGTGCAATTACTTTAGCATCGGGATGCCTTACTTTTAATTTTGTTATCTTTTCCCTGCTGAAAATCTCATGTACCATGCAGGCGCCGTCCCACAACACCATTTTGCGGCCGGTTTTTTTGTTGATGTAAGCGCCCAGGTTCTTATCCGGTGCAAAGATGATCTTTTGATCTTCCGGCAAGCTCTCCACAATTTGCCTGGCATTGGAAGAAGTACAGATTATATCGCTTAAAGCCTTGATTCCGGCAGAACAGTTAATGTATGATATAACGATATGACCGGGATGCTCATCCTTGAATTTCTTGAATAAAGGAGGAGGAGCGGAGTCCGACAAAGAACAGCCCGCTTTAAGATCGGGCAATAAAACTTTTTTCCCGGGATTTAAAATTTTTGCGGTTTCGGCCATAAAATGAACCCCCGCAAAAACGATAATATCTGCAGTTGTTTTTTCGGCCTGTTGTGCAAGTCCGAGGCTGTCGCCAATATAATCCGCTACATCCTGGATATCAGATTCCTGATAGTAATGCGCCAGAATTACGGCGTTCTTTTCCTTCTTCAGTCTTTCTATCTCTTTAAACAGATCCAGGCCTGCATCAATATCAACATCTAAAAAACCAACCCGCTGTACATTTTTCTTTGCCTCATCAATGTTAATTATTGCCATAGTATTTAATAATAATTAATTATTTATTTAAAAGCCCTATTACTATTACGGCTGTGAATATGGGGAAATATAGGTGAACCCATTTCTTGGCAAAGTTAAAGCTAATCATTTATACACGTTCCTTCACAGGATGTTCACATCGTGTAAATAAACAACAGCATATGTTTTTCAAATATTATTAACAATGTTGAAGGATCCGGGATGCGGAAAAGTTATCTCTTAATTTTTGCGGAGCGTCTGTTGATAAACTGTTGTGAAATTTATTTTTTTGGTCATTATTCTGCCTGGTGGAAACAGATCGGAATTTCCAAAATAATATATTGTCAGGAACAGCACATTAAAAAAAAATTAAACCCGGGGTTTTCAACATAATGGAGCATGTATCAACAGCAGGGTGTGGATTGCTATAAACGCGGTTACCTCCTTTTTTATTGTTTTGCAGCAACAGGCATATATCCACTTTTTAAAAAGCAGGAGGGGTGCTGCTTTACAGTCGTTTTCCACAATTTGTTGATAAACGTATATTACCCTATTTTTGCCGTCCATAAAAAATACATACATTATTATATGTCTATAATTCAGACTATCCGCGACAGGGCTGCTGTTTTGGTTTTTGGAGTTATCGGTATTAGCTTAATTGGATTTTTGGTGCAGGATGCTTTTGTTGGGGGAGGCAGCCATTTGTTTACTGCCCCGTCTTCTACTGTGGGAAAAGTAAATGGTGCTGAGATTAAAAGGGAGGATTTTGATGCAAGGGTAAGGGCTATGGAATCGCAGTACCAGGCCCAGGGTTACCGCGTAGATGAATCCATGCGCCAGGAAATCCAAAACCAGATATGGAATGGTTTGGTAAGCAAGGAGCTTATAACCGCAGAAGCGCAAAAGCTGGGCATAGACTTTACATCCAAAGAATTTACGGATCTGTTGTTCAGTGATAATGCACCTCAGGAATTTAAACAGCAGTTCACTGATCCCCAAACGGGCATATACAATATTGATGCGGCACGCAACGCTTTTAAAACATTGCAAAAAAGCAAGGATGCTACGCAATTGCGGCAGGTAAATGATCAACTGATCGATCCTATTGTACTGAGCCAGATACAAAAAAAGCTGATGACCATTTTTACCAATGGCACTTATATACCGAAATGGTTGATTGAAATGCAAAATGCAGTTGCAGGACAGGTGGCGGACATTTCTTTTGTTGGATTGTCGTATTCAACAGTTGCCGATTCATCGGTGAACGTTACAGATGCAGAGATCAACGATTATATTCAAAAGCATAAAAACAATTTTAAGCAGGATAGAAGTCGCAGTATCGCATACGTACTATTCAATGCAGGGCCCACCAAAGAAGATAGCACCAATTTGTGGAAGAAGATGGAGGACTTGAAAAAGCCGCTGGCTGAAGCGGCCGATGCCGGTGTTTTTGTTACAAGGCAGGGAACAAAATCACAGTTCTTTGACGGGTACATGAGCAAAAGCCGGATTCAGATACCGGTTAAAGACTCTTTGTTTAAATTATCGCCCGGAGAAGTGTACGGTCCCTATTACGACGGGAACTCCATCGCTATAGCCCGGATGATAGGATCGAAGGTACTGCCCGATTCGGTAAAAGCACGTCACATATTGATCGCAACAATTGACCCTCAGACCGGTCAGCCGACACTTGCCGACTCCGTTGCCAGAAAAAGAACAGACAGCATACAGCAGGCTATCGCAGGCGGCGCTTCTTTTGAACTGCTGGTTACCAAATATTCGGATGACGAAGGATCGAAGCCGGTGTTTGGCAATTTGGGTTATTTTCCCAACGGGCAAATGGTAAAAGAGTTTAATGACTTTTGCTTTGAAGGAAAGACAGGCGATAAAGGAGTGGTAAAAACGCAGTACGGTTATCATTATATTGAAATCCAGGATCAGAAGGATTTTGAGCAGGCCTATAAGATTGCCTACTTGTCGAAGCCTATTGAGCCCAGCGTGGAAACCGACCGGGCAGCCTCGGCGGCAGCCACGCATTTTGCTTCCGTAAGCCGCACAGCCAAAGCTTTTGACGAAAGCATCACAAAAGAAAAGCTCAACAAACGCATAGCGGAAAGTGTGGGAGAAATGGATTATCAGATCACGGGTGTTGGAACATCAAGAGCTTTTATTAAATGGATATACAGCAATAAGCCGGGAACGGTTTCGGATCCCATATCGGTAGGCGACCAGTACGTGGTGGCACTTATTACCGGTGAAAAAGAAGAGGGTCTGCAATCTGCTGCAGAAGCCAGAATAATAGTAGAACCGCAATTGCGCAATAAAAAGAAAGCGGCTCAGCTTGTTACAAAGTTTGGTAAATACGCTTCCATAGACGAAGCGGCGAAAAATACCGGTCAGGAAGTGCAGCAGGCCGACAGCATACGGTTCGCAGATAATTTTAAACCAGAATTTGGTAACGAATTAATATTGATAGGCGCGGCGCTTAATAAAAGTTACCAGGAAAAAGTATCGCCGCCACTGGCAGGGAATACGGGTGTGTATGTGCTGCAGGTAAAAAATTTAGGAGCCCTCCCCAATGACGCGGCCAACGTTGAGGAGCAGCGTAAAGGAACAGCCCTGCAAATGAGGCAAACAATGAGCTATTCGGTGATGCAGGCATTGAAGGAAGCGGCAACGGTAAAAGATAGCCGTATGAAGGCAGGGTATTGATCAACGATATTTCGTATTCAGGAGTCGCCGGCTTGAAGTTGGCGGCTTTTTTTATTTCGGTAACTTTGCTTTATGAATGATACAATTATTAATAAGGTAGCCGAAAGCGGCATAATTACAATAGACCTGGCGGCTTTTTACCCTGAAGCAGAGACAGCGGTGTTTGATATCAAAGATTATCTGTTCAAGGGGCTCATCCTGAAAGAAAAGGAGTTCCGGGAAGCATTGAAACACACCGACTGGCAGCAATACAATGGGAAGTATATTGCCTTAAACAATACGGCAGATGCCATAATACCCATGTGGGCTTATATGCTTGTGGTTTCTTATTTGCAGCCGGGAGCAAAAGACATTGTTTTTGGGAGTGAAAAGGATTTGCTGCAAACGCTGATGCTCGATAACATTTCCAGCATAAATGAAGATGATTACGCAAACAAAAGGATTGTTATAAAAGGATGCGGCGATGTGGTGCTGCCGGAAGCTGCTTATACAGCCATCACAAAAAAATTACGCCCGGTGGTTAAAAGCCTGATGTATGGCGAACCGTGCAGTACCGTACCTGTGTACAAAGCCGCTTTCGTTAAGGCACAATAAATGATATTGGTAATTATACACGTACAGGGAGAAATTAACCTTTATGGATACAGTGCATGGTTTTTATCTAACCAAACTACATAAAATGTGTTTGATATAAAAAATCCATGAACTCTTCCTTTGTCGTTTGCACTTAAAGAAAACTGATAGGGCACATCTACAATTTGTTCTTCCATAGGGAAACCAAAACCATTCTCAGTCGTTTCCTGCCACTTTATAGGGTGACTTCTAAGTGTTTTACTACGATTGGATGTAAATTCCAATTTTTGCAGTAAACAAAGGTCTTTTATCCTGCTAAACAAATCCAAATAATAAACGCCGTCCCAACAACTACAAGGAAACTTAACATTGCCTGTATCAAAGTATTTGAGAGAAAAATTTATTAGACTTGATACACTTTTTTCTGCTGTTTCCTTTGCGCTTGCAATTGCAGTATTCTTGTCTTGTGGTTTATTTTTTCCGACTTTTGGGTGCATTACTTTATAAAGGCTGCGTAATAATCTCTTATTAAATCCTTTTTAATAACTCTGTCTGAAGGTTCATCATCAGGAAGTCCTTCCCTTGTTTTTTTCCAAGGATCTTCATTATGCGTAAGTCTTTCCAATTCATATGCTGTGAGTCCAAAATAAGAATCACAAACCTGATCTAATAATTCTACAGCTTTATCTCCTATAGTATTTTTTATTTGTTTGAAACTTTCGCGAGTTAAATCTTCTCGAACTATAGGTTGCCAAGAAAAGTGTTTATACTCGCCATATAATGTGGGTATTGCAGGCCCATGCACCCATGCCTGAAAATCTTCTTTAACCAACGCTTCGCCATAGTTTGCCAAATACCATGCATCTGCATAATAAACCAACTTTTGAAGCTTTAGGTTGGTTATAAGGGAACCCGTTTCATTTGAAAGTGCAATGAAAAAGTCAGCTATTTGAGCGTAGCTTTTTTGATTTGTTGTACCAGTAATAGCCATAAATGTACTGATTAAAGGTTCTTAATGGGCGGCAAAGCTACGGTAAATATAAAACATATCACAGATAAACACAATAGCGGATATTTCTACTCATTAATTACTAATGACCAATCAATGCATTGTATGTAATTCTTGTGCTAGGAGCATTTTGTTGATGCAAGATTTTTATTTTCTTTTTAGCCCGCTGAGGTATTCTACAATATTTACCAACTGCTGCGCTCCCATTCCTTCTGCCAGCCCCTGAGGCATTAAAGACTGATCATACAGCGTTTTGGAAACAATATCCGACTTCTTATATTTTTCAATGATGCCGCCGATCATTTTGATGCTGATCTCATCTTCCGTTTGGCTGGCAATATATCCCGACACCGAGGCGCCGGTCTTCAATTTAAAGGCATAGCCTTCAAAGCCGAAGCTTATACCTGCGGATGGTTCAAGGATAGAAGTATACAAAGCATCTTTCGACAATTTAGAGCCGATCTCGGAAAGATCGGGCCCGAAAGCAATACCTTGGTCTTTTACCTGGTGGCAGGAACCACAGTAAGTGGCAAAAACAACTGCGCCGGAATCTGCATTGCCTTTCATTGCCATTAATTCTTCCACGGGAGGCAGCTTGTTGGTTTGTAGTTTTATATCAAGATATTTGGAGGCCTCTTCTTTCAAATCTTTTCTGTGTGTTTTTGTAAAGATGTCGGTAACGACCGCTTTAAGGTCTTCGGACAGTTTTTGCGTTTTTACCAGTTGCAGCAAACCGGCTTCTCCCGATCTTCCTGTAGCAAATGCTGTTACTGCCTCTGTTCTTAACTGAACAGGATTGTTCTTATTGATAAAGAATTGCCGTAACAGATCTCTGGAAGCATCGCTGCCTGCTTTCCCCAGCAGGGTTATCATTTGTGCGGCAGTTTCATCTTTTTGTTGTAATGCTTTGGCGACAAGGCCGCTGCCACCCAAATCGAGCAGCAATCTCAACGCATCCGTGCTTGTTACCTCGTTGTTGTTTTGTTTCGCCAACGCCAGGAGCCTGGCGTTTTTGCCTTTCAGCTTATACTTTCTTACAAGGTCTACGTAAAGCTGCGTTCCTTCAGCACTTTTCAGCCCTTGCTGAATGGCTTTTTTTACTGCCCCCGTTTGGGGTGTTCCGGCATCAAGCTGCAGCAAAGTCAGCGCGTCAATGTCATCCTGCTGCGGGTGACGCGCTTCCAGCAAAGACAACAATACTTTTTGCTTTTTACCATCTTTGTAAAAATCAAAAGCCCGGAAAAATTTTAATTGCTGACGGGGGTTTAAGGTGGGGTCGCTTATGATCTGTGCCAGCAGGGGCAATGCCGCTGGTGTTCTTGCACGCCATACGATGTCTTTTCCTGCCGGAGTATTCCAGTTATTGTTCACCAATTGCAGCCAGGCATTAAAATGGTGGTCCCATTGTCCATCCGCAGCAATACCCAAAGCTTCCAGATACCACCGGTCTTTGCCATTGTACTGCTGCGCCAGTTGTGCCCAAACTGCCGGGGCTTCGGCCGAATTATTGTGGTGCAGCGCCAATGCGGCTTCTCTTTTTACCTGTATGCTTTCATCTTCGATTAAAGATCTTACTATAGCAATGGTGTCTGCCTCTATCTGCAGGGCAGCTCTTAATGCGGTAATGCGGATATTGGGATCCTTATCTTTTAGCGCCTCCTGAACGTAAGCCAGACCTTTAGCGGGAATTTTACTCAACAGCCATAAAGCGCGGGCCCTGAAGCGTGGGTTTTCCGAAGCATATAATTTTTTCAAGGCAGGTGCTGCCGCATTACCCATGCCATGTAATTTTTGCCAGGCCAGGTAGCGGGTAGCGAGGTTGGGGCTTTGCAAAGCATTCACCGCCCCCCCGGCCGTTGTAAGATCTAACGCGGGGATTTTATAACCCTCATGATCTTTGGGTGTAACCCTGAAAATCCTTCCCCTGGCAAAATCCTTTACCTGGTGGCTACCCACCCCCGGATCGTACCAGTCTGAAATGAACAGGGACCCATCAGGTGCAATACAAACGTCGGAGGGCCTGAACCAGTTGTCGCCGGTCCCTTCTGCAATATTATTAATGCTGGCAGTATACCCGGCGCCATCGGGTGCAACAGCATAGGAGCGCACTATGTTGGGGCCGGCATCGCTGTGTATGAGCTCACCTCTGAATCTTTGGGGCAACAGGCTGCCTTCATATACCAGTATGCCGGTGGGTGAGCCTGCACCCGTTTGCAACACATTGGGCACTACGCCGGGATCATTTAAATGCCAGTGACGGTAAGGGATGGAATCCTCAATGTTCATGCGCTTTTCGGGCCATGAAGCTCCGGTTATTTCATCCTTAAATCCGTAGTTTCCCCAGGGCATTACGTAGTTAATGCGTACCCCCCGGTTGCCATCATCGTCGTTGTCTGATTGCCAAAGTGTTCCGTAAGAATCTTCTGCTACTTCATAGGGATTGCGAAAATTATTACCGAGTACTTCAACATTTTTACCGTCTGTGTCGCACCTGAATACCATGCCCTGCCGCCAGGGATGACCGTTGGCTATGATTTCCCTGCCCGAAATATCTTTTACAGGATTGCCATATTTATCTTTTAACCCTTTTCCCTCGTTACCGAAATTAAAATACAGCTTGCCGTCTGGCCCGAAATTAAATGCATGTATGGCATGGTCGTGCTCCTCTCCGCTGATGCCGGTAAAAAGTGTATCTTTTTTATCGGACACACCATCGTTATTTTCGTCGGTAAATATATATACGCCCGGACTCCGCGATACGATCACCTTATTGCCCAGTACTGCAATGCCTAAGGCGGAGTTGATGTCTTCTCCCTGATAAAAAACGGTTTGCTTATCGGCCTGTCCGTCGCCATCCCTGTCTTCAAGTATTACGATCCTGTCGCCCTCCTTTTTATAAGGATTATCAGGGTTGAGCGAGTAACGGTAGTTATAGCCTTCGCATACCCACACCCGCCCTTTTTCATCAATATCCATATTGGTAGGGTTTACCAGCATGGGCTCATGGGCGAACAGGGTGATCTGCAGATCAGGTGCCCCATTCAATCCTCTCAGTGCATATTCGGGGAGGTGTTTTTGCGCATCGGAAAGCGGTTTATCATCACCGGGATTTTGATCCGGCATCCGGCAAGCCGGAAAAAGCAGGGTTACCAATAAAGCAGTATGCAAAAAAAATAAAGCCTTACGGAATAAGAACTGGTGGGAACCGGGAGATAAAAAAGCCATACGAAACAGGGTTTTAAAAGCCGCATGTGATTTGAACCAATAAATATAAACATCTTTTGCGAGTTTGTACCTGGCAGGTATGCTGACTTTGTTATAACAGGGATCCGGGTTTCAGGCAAAAGAAAAGACCCCGGGGTTTGTTCCGGGGGTCTTTCCCTGCTGATGTTTTAATCAGGGCTTGGTAGGTCCTCCTTACGGTATAATAATTTTACCTGTAGTCATTTCAAAGTCGCTGCCCGATACAATAACCGCGTATATTCCTTTGCCGGTATTTGCAGCACGGGTAGAAACACGAACCGCCTGACCTGCTGCGATATTGCCGGCATTTTGTTTGGCTATGATATTACCATTTAAACCGGTAATGGTAATTACTGCGTTGCGTATATTGCTGGTTGCAGTTATAAAAAAGGAGTTACCGGTTACTATTGTAGGATAAATGTTTATTTTTTTATTTGCCGGTGCCGTCGTTGTGCGAATGCTGATCGTTGCCGAATACGTGGTAGTACCGGTCATATCTGTCATTTTTAAGCGGTAGTAAGATGTCCCTCTGAAAGGAGCATGGTCGGTGAAACTGTATTGCGTTGCAGAACCATTGTTGGATTGCACAGTGGCAACGCCTGAAAATGAAGTTCCGTCTGTGCTTCTTTCTATTTCAAAAGAACGGGGATCACTGTGCGGAGATACATCCCAGCTCAATTGTACTGCATGCTCTTTTTCTTTTGCAGTGAACGACTGCAGGGTAATGGGCAGTAAGGTCAATGTTTGCATGGCAAAAGAAACCCTGTTGTCAACGGCATTTTCGTAGTATTCCAGTACCATATCATAGGTGCCGCTCAATGAAGCGCTGTAGCTGGTTGTGGTATAAGAATGAAGCGCCCAGTTATTGATGATCCAGCTCGAACCTCCGTTTAGGCTTAACCTGTAGCCATCATCTCCTCCCACAGTAAACATATAGGTACCTGCGGCAAATGTTTTGGTAAGCCGGTAGCGTACGCTAAAGGTTTCTGTTTGAACAGCGCAACCACTAGTGGAATAAGATACATTACCTCCCCCAAAGTTTTCGTCAAATGCAGGGTCAGAAGCAGAGCCTTTATGCACCATACCTGCATATGTGTTAAAGTCAGTTCCATCATATACGTAGCCGTTCCAGATATTGCCTGTTCCGGAAATGCTGGTATTTTCTGTTGCGCTACAAATGGAGGCCACCGAAAATGAGATCCTGTTCTCTCCACTGTTTTCATAGTATTCCAACACCATGTTATAGCTGCCGCTGAGTGTTGCTGTATAAGTGGCAGTGGTATACGACTGGTCTGTCCAGCGGTTGATCACCCATGTAGAGCCACCATCCAGGCTCAGCCTGTAGCCATCGTCTCCGCCTACCGTAAAAATATAACTGCCGCTGGTAAAGGTTTTGGTCAGCCTGTAACGCACACTGAACGTTTCTGTTTGTACCGTGCAGCCGCCGATGACAGGATAATTTACATTGCTTCCTCCAAAATTCTGGTCAAAGTTAGGGCTGGCGGCTGAGCCCTCATTCACCCGGCCCCTGAAAGATCCAAGGTTTGCATTGTTATACACATAACCGATCCACACATTATTGGTTCCATAAGTGCTCGTGCTGCCGGAGTTGCATTGACTGTTTGCAGTAAACACGCTTAACAAAAGAAGGGCAAGGGGTAGAAATGTTTTCATATCGCTCAAATTGTTGCTGAAAAGATAACGGCACACAAATAAGTGTTATTGCTTAGTCAAAAATGTCAATACACTTATCTGTTCTGCAAAAACCCATTTAGTGAGCACCTGGGTAATTTCTTAGTCATCTCTTTAAAGAAGTTATTTGTAGCATATTATAAATAGCAAATAAAAATAGGTCTTGATAATGGTCAATAATATACAACGACTTGCGGTTAGCATCAGGCGTTAAAAAGCATGATATTTAAAAACCCCGATTTCGGTGAAGTGCCAGAAAGCTTCGGTCAAAAAACCAGACAAAGTCTGAGATCCGGATCAGGATGTGGTGCTATCGGTAAAAGCATGATCTTACAACCACAGGTTCTTCGCCCATACACATTAAATCGTACCTTTGCGGCTTGTTTTTGACGAAACGTGAATATAAAAATGAGAAGCAGCTATGATTACAGTGAATAATGTATCATTATCCTTCGGAAAAAGGGTATTATTTGACGAGGTAAACCTTAGTTTTAGCAAGGGGAATTGTTACGGTGTAATAGGAGCCAACGGAGCGGGGAAATCTACCTTTTTGAAGATTCTGTCGGGCGAAATTGAACCCGGCAAAGGAACAATAGACATTACTCCCGGAGAACGGATGGCGGTTTTGCAGCAGGATCACTTTGCTTTTGATGAGCACACGGCCCTGCAGACCGTAATAATGGGTCATCAAAAGCTGTGGCAGGTAATGCAGGAAAGGGATGCTGTTTATGCAAAGGAAGATTTTACGGAAGCCGATGGTATGCGTGCCGGCGAGCTGGAAGGTGAATTTGGGGAAATGGGCGGCTATACCGCCGAAAGCGATGCCGGCACCTTACTGGGAGAGCTTGGAGTGAGTGAAGAATATCACCAGGCGTTTATGAAAGAGCTGCCCGGAGCCATGAAAGTACGGATATTGCTTGCACAGGCCCTGTTTGGCAACCCCGATATACTGATCCTGGATGAACCTACGAATGATCTTGATGTAGAAACCATCAGTTGGCTGGAGAATTTTCTGGCGGATTACGAAAATATTGTAATTGTGGTGAGCCACGACAGGCACTTTCTGGATTCTGTATGTACGCATGTTGCGGATGTGGACCGCCGGAAAATAAAGATCTATACCGGTAACTATACTTTCTGGTACGAAAGCAGCCAGTTGGCGGCCCGCCAGTTATCGGACAAGAACAAGAAGATGGAAGACAAGCGTAAAGACCTGCTGGAATTCATTGCCCGATTCAGCGCCAACGCTTCCAAAAGCAAACAGGCCACTTCCCGTAAAAAAGCGTTGGAAAAACTGGTAATTGAAGATATTGAACCTTCCAACAGGCGTTACCCCGGCATTATTTTTAAGCAGGACCGTGAAGTGGGCAACCAGGTTTTGAACGTAGAAAAATTATTCAAAAAAGCGGATGACGGGAGAGTGCTGTTCAGTGATGTTAGCTTTTCAGTGAACAAGGGCGATAAGATCGCTTTCTTTTCAAAAGACCATCTTGCACTCACTTCCTTTTTTGAGATCATCAATGGTAAAATGGAGGCCGATAAAGGGAAGTATGAATGGGGTACAACCATTACCAAAGCCTATTTGCCTAATGACAATGCACCCTATTTTGAGCAGCAGGATATTAACCTTATGGATTGGTTGAGGCAGTTTGTGCCGCCCAATGTTACAGATGTTGATGAACCCTTTTTGCGTGGATTTCTCGGAAAAATGCTTTTCAGCGGCGACGAGATCCTGAAAAAAACAAATGTGCTCAGCGGCGGTGAAAAAGTGAGATGCATGATCAGCCGGATGATGATACAAAATCCCAATCTTGTCATATTGGATGAGCCTACGAATCATCTCGACCTTGAAAGTATCCAGGCGTTCAACGAAAGCATGGTCAATTTTAAGGGCGTGGTATTGCTCACATCGCACGACCATACTTTTATGGAAACCGTTGCCAACCGGGTAATTGAACTAACACCTAAGGGCATAATAGACAGGCTTACTACCTTTGATGAGTACCTGCAGGATGAAAGGGTGAAACAGCTCAGGGAAACGATGTATGAAAGCAGGGGCGTATTGGTGTAGGGATTTGTAGTTTGTGGTTTATTGTTGTTTGCCTCAGGGAGGAAGGATTAAAATTTGAATCCGCCCCGGCAGACAGGTTTTATTTGTTTTTGGTGCTTTGTATTTAAAACCGAATGGCGCGAAAAAAAAAGACAATTCCCGGCTGGAAGGCTTTGCTGGTAATGACAGGCATGATGCTGCTGACGGCTGCAGGAATATACGGTTATGTTCGCTGGAAAGAATACCATGTACACTTCGTACGCTATACCGCATTTGGCATTGATATTCCCGTAAATTACAATATTCACGGTATTGATGTTTCTCATCACCAGGATGTGATAGACTGGGAAGAAGTGAAGAAGATGAACGTGGAGGACATGCAATTGAGTTTTACTTTTATTAAAGCTACTGAAGGATTGGTGAACGTAGATAAATTGTTCAGGCGCAACTGGTATAAGGCAAGAGAAGAAGGGATGACAAGAGGCGCCTATCATTTTTTCCTGGCTACGAAAAGCGGGAAAAAGCAGGCAGATAATTTTATAGCCCAGGTAACGCTGGAGCCGGGCGACCTGCCCCCGGTGCTGGATGTAGAGCAATTGTATGGAGTAAAGCCGGGGGATCTTCGCATACGGGTCAAAGAATGGCTCACCACTATTGAAGCCTACTATAAGGTGAAGCCCATTATTTATACCAATGTTGATTTTTACAATCACTATTTGGGAAAAGACTTTGACGATTATCCTTTATGGGTGGCGCACTACCTGCAACCCAATAAGCCCCGCATTGAAAGAAGCTGGGTTTTTTGGCAACACAGCGAAACGGGCAGGGTTAACGGCATAAGGAGCAGGGTGGATTTTAATGTATTTAACGGCGATTCGGCAGCGTTCAGTCAATTATTGTTAAATTAATAAGCAAAGCATTTACTATGAGCAGTGGCATTGAACCCGAGTTAAAGCGACTCATCACCAAGATCCTGCGGGTGATAACAGCTATTATTGTATGGTCTGTAATTACCATCTTTTTTGGCCTATACCTGGAGTGGGCGTTGATCCGCGGAGGCTTCAATGCTTTTAACGGAATGTTCTATACCTGGTTTGTGATCAGCTTCGGGGCACTCATCTATTATTTTTACAGGATATGGAAGGAGTAAAAAAATGTTTCCGGTGTTTACCCGCCGGCTTCGGCCTTTAATTTCATGGCTGCGAAGAAAACCCATATTTGGCGGAATGTTTATAAAAATTACAGATTCCGCCAAATATAGCCGCAAAGGACCAGGCTTGCAGGGAACCCGAGTGCCACAAAATCATCCAAATAAATCAACTGCTCTTACCTGGCTTTGAATCAACTCCGTTGCATAACTGTTTTCCTGTATGCCAAAGCAGGTAACCATAGTAATAAAAATGCTTTTTTTGGCTGGAGCAACTATTCTCACCATTGCTCTTTTATTTCTTAATTCCGCTGCATATTTTTTTGTTATGATAAAGGGGGCATCGTAAAATTTCATTTCGCATATATTAATGATATTGTCTGCCCTGTTTATAAGCATATCCACCTGCGCGCCTTTATTTTCGTAAAACAGCGAATAGTTGTCTACCAGGCGATACAGTATATCCTTTTTCTTTTTGTTGAATGGCGGCACGGAATATATGAAATCGGATTGTTCCAGTTCCGTAAGTATGCGTGTCAGGCTGCCGCCATCACTCACTCCTGTTAGCTCTAGTATCCGGGAGCGGGTGATTCCCATCCATTTGGTAGCGAGTGCACGGATAACATCAATATACGCACCCGGCTTATCATACAATGAAGCGTATAATTTATCAAACTCCTCTTTCAGCAGCCCGTTTGCCGAAAAACACATCTTGTCAATCTGCTGTGCTACACTTTTGCCTTTTTTTATTTCCTTCAGGTAATGGGGAACGCCGCCTGTAACCATATACAATTGAACAATCTGGTACCTGTTGAGGGCGATGTGCGCTGTTTTTAAAAACTGTTCGGTTTCATAGAGGGTAAAGGGCTTTAAATGTATAAGCTTTGTGATCCTGTTGTGCAGGCTCCCTTTATGATGCACAACTTTATTGATCATCCAGCCCGCCGCGGAACCGCATATTACCACCGTAATGTTATTGCGGCTTGCCCAGTCGTTCCAGAAATAGCCGAATGCTTCCAGGAACCCCGACCGGGCGGTGGCAATCCACGGCAATTCATCAAAAAAAACAACTCTTTTTATAGCGGTTCAATGTATTCCGGTAGCCATATACAACACCGCTGCTTCCGATAAACATCAGCGAATCGTTGTTCCAGTATCCTTTCACAAAATGGTCAAGATCACCTCTGTTCCAGTACAGGGTTTGATCATCTAATATTTTAAGGATCGCCTTTTCATCTGCAGTTTGTGCGCAAACATTCAATTGCCATAAGCATGCTATGAGCAGCAGGGGTAAAAATTTTTGCATGATGTGTGGTATGATGATCTAATATAAGATGATTATGCAAAACGCTCCGTAATATATTTTGCATAGAACAGAAATCAGCATAAACCGGTTGCTTTTGTAAATGGATACCACACAGGAATTTCAATCCGGTAAATATGGTGTATTGGGAGTAAGCCCAACAAAGAGGGCGGCTTTATGTTGTAATGTGAGAGAAAACACATAGACACAGTAGAAATACAGGGCACAATAGAAGTGGAAAAACAGGTCTATGTGCCTATGATCCTATGTGTTTAGCAAGAGAGGAAAACACATAGACACAGTAGAAATGCTGGGACACAATAGAAGTGGAAAAACAGGTCTATGTGCCTATGATCCTATATGTTTGGGAAAGAGAAGAAAAAATACGTAGAAAGGAAGAAAAAAGCCCAAAAAATGAGGAGAATGTATTCCGGAAATTTTACCGGGGCTTATACTTTGAATCCTGTAAAATTTGTTTGGCGTCCAGTTGAAGCAGCGCATCAATAGTAGTATCCGGGAATTTCTCGATGTATTTTTTTATGATCTGCCATCCCAGGAACAAAGAGATATTTCCCGGTGAGCCTTCCCCCAGTTCCTGTGTAAGCGGGCCTTCCTCTACATAAGATTGAATCCTTAACGGATCGCTGTTGTATACCAGGTTGTTTTGAATGAGGAAGCTCCATATCAATCCTTCATTGGCATAACAGCCTTTCAACTGGGCTTCAGTATAACCAATTTTTAAAGTGTCAGCCACATGTGGCAGCAGCTTATCCAAAACATACAGCCGTTTGCCTTTATCTATGGTCAGGTCTAATAAAGTTTTGTCTGCTGCCCGGAGCGGATATATATCATCAATAATATTTTTCATGCAGTTAACTGCTATATAAGCCGGTTCAAATTTCCGGGATACATATTTAGGAAAGAGGGATTGCGCAACCTGGCTTTGGTACAGGGAAGCATTCTTACCCAGGTGTAACTGTAATCCAACGGCAAGCGCATCCTGCGTTATTACATCGCCGGTTTTTCCCAGGGCGGTTTGAAAAATAGCATCAAGCGGGCCAATAAAAGTGATGAGCTTTTCGGGTGTACGATAGGAAGGGAAGTAGTATTTGGTAAGCTGCAATCCTTTTTTAACATCATCTTCTATGGCAATAAAGTTGCTGAATATCCGGGATGCCGTATCTTTTACCAGCCTGTAATCGCGGAGGAACATTCTAATGGCTTCATCAGATTTACCCCCATCGTCAGTAAGTGAAAGCCCGAGGATGTGCTGGATAAAATCAGGCAAAAAAACAGGGTACTTTTGTGCAAGGGCAGGTATTGCTGCAGAAACGTTGTTGGTATCTATTGCGAAAAAATCCTGTTCAAAGCGTTGTACTTCAAGATTCACTTTGATGCCCGATACATCAGGTGTTTGCTTATTGGCAGTACAACCCGAAAGGCAGATCACGATAACGATCACTGAACATAACCATTTTTGCATAGCAGGGGTAACGCTGTAGTTTTAAAAATGTTGCTTCAAACTATAAACAACAAATCATAAATTATTTAAGTTGCCCATGCCCTGTCGCCCTTTTTGTAAGGCACACAGCCTTCATATTTTCCCGGCACTGCTACATAGCGCAAAGCCTGTGTGGCGCCGATCTCTGATGTAAAATACCCCAGCAGTGTAAGCTCCTTCATCATGCGGAAATAATGCTTGGGATCTTCTCCCTTTTTTTCAGCCATATACTTTTTTGCTTCGGCATCTATTTCCGTAAGTAATGTTTTACGTTCTGCAGCATCGATATCCATGAATGATTTGCCGAACTTTTGGTCGCTTGCTTCATTTAACAATTTCATGCCTTCAAAAAACACCTGCTGATCTTTTTCATCATAGCAGTCGTTCACCATTACGGTCATAAAAGTTCCCACCCCTGCAGCTTTGGCTCCCGGTGTGTTGGTGGCGGGTATTATGGTTTCGGCTATCTCATCCAGATAAGCAATATCACTGTCACTGAAGGTACCGGTGGCAGCGGCTTTTTTATCGGTAGGTTTGCATCCTTCCAAAAAAGCATTGGCTCCTACCACGGTGCCGCCCAGTATAAGCGCAACTCTCGATAAGGCTTCGCGTCTGTTCA
>NZ_DAOMOZ010000048.1:7795-25828 GCF_035444585.1 Agriterribacter sp. | reverse complement strand
AAAAGATTGAACGTTGTGGTTATATACGTTGATCTACAGGGAAAAGTTGGGATTTCAGCCCCTGTCATTTAAACTTTTTTTACCAGTTTAAGATAGGCCGTGCGGGCAGGATTAAAAGGTTTGGCCTCAACCAGTTTCGTCGTATTATTGGTGATCTTCCAGGTATCATTGAGCCTTAGCAAAGGTTCTCCCGCACCGGGGAAATCAGAGGATATGGTCAGATCATTTACATTCCCTTCCCAGGTACCCTGTACCTGTTCCGCTGTTCCGGTTTTTATAGCAAATACTTTCCCGTCTTCCTTGAACTGAAATTCATAATCAACGAAATCTGCAGTAATGTCAACATTGTCGTCTGTGAAAACCTGCACGATCCACAGGCCGCTTGTCATGGCGTTTATGATGAATTTTTTCCCGAGGTCTTCCTTCACTTTTTTACACTGAAGTCCGCCCAATGAAAAAACCAGCAAAATCAGTAATCCGCAACAAACACGAAATTTTCTCATAAAACCTATTTAATCAAAGTGATATACCGCTTTATATTTATCAGTAAGATACTGGATAAAATACTTCAATTGCAACGGTTCACCGGTTATTTTATTGCATAATTCACTGCTGGTGTATGCTCTCCCGTATTGATATACATGTGTTTGCAGCCATTGATGGACATTCGAATAATCACCTTCAGCCACCTGATCTGATAAGCCGGGGTATGTATTTAGAATGCCGGCAAAAAACTGTGCTGCATAAAAACTTCCCAGGCTGTAAGTGGGAAAATAGCCAAAACTGCCATGGCTCCAGTGAATATCCTGCAGACAGCCGTTTTTATCATCGGGCACATCAACACCAAGCAGTTGTTTGTATGATCCGTTCCAGAACAGCGGAATGTCTTTTGTTGCCAGGCTACCTTCTATCAGCTTTTTCTCCAGCGTATAACGGATCATTACATGAAAATGATAGGTCAGTTCATCGGCTTCAGTGCGGATAAGTGAAGGCTTTACTTTATTTATGGCGGCAAATAATTGTTGGGGACCGGCCTGCTTCAGTTGTGGGAAGTATTGCCGGATAAGCGGGATATTATACTCTATAAAAGCCCTGCTCCTGCCAATGCAGTTTTCCCACAGGCGGCTTTGCGATTCATGTATGCCCAGCGAACAATATTCGCCGAGCGGCAATCCGTATTGTTCTGCCGGCAACCCCTGCTCATACAGGGCATGACCGCCTTCATGCAAACAGCTCCAGGTCATGGAAGTAAAATCATTTTCGTCAATCCGGGTGGTAACCCGTACATCCGTGGCATTAAAGCTGGTGGTAAAAGGATGTTCGGAAATATCCTGCCTGCCTGCTTCAAAATCATAGCCCATCCGCTTCAGCATCTCCAGCCCGAATTTCCATTGCGCATCTTTTTCAAAATGCTGGTGTAAAAAATCGTCGTCGGGCTGAGGCCGCTGCGTGATGGTTGAAAGCAATGCTTTTAAAGGCGGCTGCAGTTCATCAAACACCGTATCCAGCCAGGCCACCGTTGCACCCTTCTCAAATTCATTCAACAATGCATCATAAGGATGCTGCTTAAACCCCAATATATGTGCTTCTTCTTTTTTAAGGCTTACGAGGTCGCCGAGGCTTTTTTCAAAAACACGGAAATCATTTTGCTTCCGCGCTTCTATCCATGCGTGATAACTTCTTGTGGTTGATTCAGAAAGCTTCCGAACAAAGGCAGAGGTATATTTTTTATTCTTTTTATAGTCTTCAAGTGTTAACGCCACATTGCGTTGCTGTGCAAATGTAAGTTCACCTGCTGCCCACAGATCGTTTAGTAATGCCCCTAATTTTTCATCGGCAAATAGCTGGTGCGCTATTTCGCTGAGCGTAGCCATTTGTTGCCCGCGGAGTGTAGCCCCTTTGGCGGGCAGATACGTTTCCTGGTCCCATTGCAAAACCGCCAATGCATATTTTACATCGGCAATCTTACGCATTTGAGCAGTGTATTGCTCATATAGTTGTTGAGATGTCATACGATGGATCAGGTAAGCTAATGCTTTGCTTTTTTGTCTCTTTAATAAATATTTTTACTTTTTCTCTTGAAAGAAAAAGTAACAAAAAGTTCAAGCACGGATGAGGATACAACACATCCGTGCACACGCCTTGATTTAGCTACAGCACTACTGTATTTTCAGCTATTATCCCTGATAAATATGCAATGAGTCTGTACCACTGTTACTTTATCATATTCTGTAGCTTCCAACTAATATTACTTAATACAAAAATTGAAGGTACTTATCACTGTGATTGATTGCATAATTCTTTTTTTACACCACATTAACCGCGGTCTGACGCTCCTTCTTCGCGTACCGGCCGCCTCATTTTCACATTCTTAAAACCTGTTAGGACAGCTCAACATCGCAACGGTCCTGCGGTACTGACAGGTTGCGTTTACTTTACCACAAAGGTCTCCCATCCGTCGTATTTTCCAAAATAACGCATAGCCGTCTCCCACAGGTATATGCTTACCTTATCTATGCTGTTATAATCCACCTTGTCCGTTCTTGAAATATGCAAACTGTAAGGACGATCTTTCACCCCCATTTCCTTACCTGCATTTTCTACAACAAAACCACTGTCCTGCACAACCCTTGCAAACTTTTTCCTGCCCGACTCCGTTTTAAAAAAAACATAGTGCTCTACTTTGCGGGGGGCGGTCAGCGCATCGCCTCTTTGCCGCAGGTCGTCTACCACACGCCTGTTCTGCATATGCTCCATTTCTTTTTGGGTGGGATACAATACATTAAGATAATTGCCCAGTTCAGCATCACGGCTTGCGGAAACGGTCCAGGTATAAGAAGAGAAGTTTTGTAAAACGGTTTTTATATGCTGCTTATAATGAGAAGTGTCATTGCTGTAAAAATAAAAATCCCTCTTCCCATTCTGCGTATAACGACCGGTATAGACCGCATTCAAAACAGTTTTTAAATGGTTCGCCAGCCCGTTCTCTATGCTGTCTAATGTTCTTATTTCACTTCGCACAGGCATACCGTCGGTCTGTACATCATTGATATTCAGCCGTACAATAATTACATTCCGCTTTTCCTTTGCTTCAGGGGATGTGCCGAAATCGAGATCAACCACAACCGACACGGGTTTATGATCGATATGCACCACATAGGCGTCCCAGTTTCCCTTATGCTCCTGGGCATTCGCCCGCACCAGCAGTATGCCGGCCAATAAAAGGAGACACAATTTTTGTATGACGGTGCCTGTGAACACGAAAAATGATTTCGCAGCAAAGTAATGGCTATTTTTATATTACTTTTTGAAGAGTTATGAAAATTAAGGACATCATTAACGTTTTGGAAAATACAGCTTCTCCATCCCTGCAGGAACCTTATGACAATGCCGGCTTACTTACAGGCAATGAACAGCAGGAATGTACAGGCGTGCTTTGTTCGCTCGACGCAACAGAAGCCGTTGTTGATGAAGCGATCAGCCGCAGGTGCAACCTTGTTGTAGCGCATCATCCGGTTATTTTTAAAGGATTGAAACGCATTACAGGCAAAAGCTACGTGGAACGTACCATCATAAAAGCCATCAAACATGATATAGCGGTTTATGCCATGCACACCAATCTCGACAATATCATTACCGGCGTAAACGGGAGAATGGCGGACCGGCTGGGGCTGATCAACCGGTCGGTATTGCTGCCCAAAGCGGGAGTGCTTAAGAAGCTTTACAGCTTTGTGCCAGTTGAGCATGCACAAAACCTGAGAGCAGCTTTATTTAATGCGGGGGGCGGGCATATCGGCAATTACAGTCAGTGCAGCTTCAATACGCAGGGTTGGGGAACTTTTAAAGGAGAAGAAGGCACACATCCTTTTACCGGTAGTGCGGGTGAACTTCATTATGAAAAAGAAGTAAAGGTTGAGGTGATATTTCCTGCATGGCTGGAACAAAGGCTTGTACAGGCGCTTATAGCCGCCCATCCTTATGAGGAGCCAGCCTATGACGTGATCGGGCTTGAAAATACACATCGGTATACCGGATCGGGTGTTACGGGTTCCCTGCCTGAGGCTATGGAAGAAAAGACTTTTTTGGCTTTTTTAAAAGATCGCTTTCAGCTTCAGGTTATCCGCCATACTCAACTCACAGGCAGGGCCATACAACAGGTAGCCCTTTGTGGAGGCGCAGGTAGCTTCCTGGTTTCCAAAGCATTATATTCAGATGCCGATATTTTCATTAGCGCCGATATTAAATACCATGAATTTTTTGACGCTGATAACCGGATGATAATAGCCGATATTGGGCATTTTGAGAGCGAGCAATACACAGTTGACTTATTGCATGATATTTTGCTGGAAAAATTTCCTACCTTTGCCGTCCTAAAAACAGCGGTAAATACCAACCCGGTCTTTTATTACGCTTAATTCATAAATCGTATAGATCATATGGCCAACGTAAAAGAATTCTCCGTGGAAGAAAAGCTTTCTTCACTTGTTTCTTTGCAAAAAATAGATTCCAAATTAGATGAGATTAAAATACTGAAAGGAGAACTTCCTATGGAAGTACACGACCTTGAAGATGAAATACACGGGCTTCATGCCAGGCAAACCCGTGTAGAAGAAGAGATCAATGGTATCCAGGAATTTATTGAGCAAAAGAAGAACATCATCAAAGATGCCCAGGCGCTGGTGAAGAAATATGAGAAGCAAAGTGAAAATGTAAAGAACAACCGGGAATTTGAGGCCATCACCAAAGAAATGGAACTGCAGAGCCTCGAGATAAAACTGGCGGAAAAGCACATAAAAGATGCAAATGAAGAAATCGGCGATAAGGCCCGCCTTTTGGAAAACGCCAAAAAAGCGGTGGCTGCCAAAGAAGGTGTTCTAAAACATAAAAAAGGAGAGCTTGAAAAAATAATAGGCGATACAGAAAAAGAGGAGAACGAGTTTCATAAAATATCTTCCGAAGCCCGCGAAAAGGTTGAGCCCCGCCTGCTGGCATCTTATGAAAGGATCCGCAACAGTTACCGCAACGGCCTGGCTATTGTGCCTGTGCAGAGAGATGCATGCGGCGGTTGCTTCAATGCCATTCCGCCACAACGCCAGAGCGAAATACGCCAGCACAAAAAGATCATCGTGTGCGAGAACTGTGGCCGCATTCTCATTGACGAAGAGCTTTACCACAGCACTGAAGTACAGTAAAATAAGGAGCGCCTTTGGGTGGATTGTCAGCTATGAGCTGCCAGCTTTCAGGCGGGCAAACTACTAATGACAGGCTGAATATTCTTTCCCATGCGGTGCTGACCCTCCTTTCGTCGGGTGCCGACCGCATTTTCGGATTTTGGTACTTAAACGTCATTACGAGACCTTAAACTGATCTGAGTACTGCGTAATATTTTAAGAGGTGGAAGTAATCTCCTAATGGAGAGGCGGATCATATTATTTATCGGCGTATCCGGCTTCGGATTTAGAGCTTATGGCTTCGGATTTAGAGCTTATGGCTTCGGCTTTTATTTGGTATTTGCTATTTGTCTCCTGGTGCTTTGCGCTCCGTTGCGGTGCTGACCCTCCTTGCGTCGGGTGCCGGCCGCATTTTCGGATTTTGGTACTTAAACGTCATTACGAGACCTTAAACTGATCTGAGTACTGCGTAATATTTTAAAAGGTGGAAGTAATCTCCTGATGGAGAGGCGGATCATATTATTTATCGGCGTATCCGGCTTCGGATTTAGAGCTTACGGCTTCGGATTTTATTTGATATTTGCTATTTGTCTCCTGTGCTTTGCGTCCGGTTGCGGTGCTGACCCTCCTTACGTGGGGTGCCGGCCGCATCCCCAGATTTAATATTTCCTATTTCAATCCCAGCACTTCAAGCCCCTGTTCAAAAACAATATCCACGGGTATTCCTTTTTGCTGTAATGCATCAAGGTCTGCCTGCAGCCCAGCCTTAATAACGCTTTTCTCTTTTTGCAGCGCTTCCACACCTGCTTTATCGCCATTGCCCTGTAAAGTGAGGATCAGTGCTCCAAGGTCATTCATCGCCGTGCGGAACTTTTCATAATTTACTTTATACCGTCCCTCATTTGTTTTTTCAAAGGCCCCTTTTTCCTGGAAGAAATTAAAGTTGAGCATATTGGCCTTACCGTGGGCACTGGCGGCGCCAAAACGCACAGAACGCAGGATACCTGCCATATATGTGGTATAGTACCCTTCAATATCACCCTCCAGCTCCCCTTTTTGTACCAGCTTCGTTACCATATATAAGCCCAGGATATCTGCCTTGGCTTCCTCAATCCATGACTGCTGTTCCTGCAAAGCTGCCCTTACAGTTCCTTTACCATTTACAGTTGTTTTAATACCCAGCCCATGCGCTACTTCATGAAACATCACATTGGAGAAAAAAGCATCGAATGTGATTTTAGGCAATTGTGAAGCGTCAATAAGCTCACCTGCAACGGGCATCAGTATCCTGTCGAATTTGGCCCGCATGGCATTTTTAAGTTGCGAACGGCGGGTACCCTTTGTTTTTTGTATGGTTTCATCGTTGGGCAAATTAACGGCAATGGTCTTGGAACCCGCATTGCAATCGCCTGCATAGTAAATAACATCATAAGCATTCAGCTCCGATTCGGTGCCCGGCCTTTCTGACCTGTATTTTCTTTCCACCGGAAGTTCGTCCTGCAACTCAGGCAACATGGCAACATATTTGGCAAGGCGCCTGCTCCAGTCCTTATCCTTTACCAGTAGGTAGGCTTCAAAAGATGCACGGTAATTGAACAGTTTATCTTCATAATTTTCAATAGGACCTACAATAAAATCAATACCATTTGTCTTCATATCCATCCAGGCTATATCGCTGGCAGCATACTTACCGGTAATAAACGCTTCAGCCCTCAGTTGCAGATATTTTTTCAACCCCGCATCTTCCGCAAGCGCTGCCGCCTGTTTCAGCAATGAAGCTGCTTTTTCCAACTGTGTTTTATATTCCCGGTGATAAGGTACCGAATACAGCTTACCGGCAGCATCACGCTTAACAACAGAATACAATCCCTGCTTATCTTTTATATCGGCTTTTTCAAATTCATCTTTGGTCATATCTCCGGGATAAAAATTAGCACCCGGCGGCTTAACGCCTGCACCCGCAATAAAAGGCGTGTCGTTCTTCAGCCTGTCCCACGGTCCGTAATTGATGGCGATAAACTGCCGGGTCGACTCGTCGGCAGTAGCATTCAGCAAACTGTCTTTATTCCCGTAAGCCTGGATCCAGAACAGGTCGTCCATAACGCGGGCAGCTTCAATGAGCAGGGGCAGCATCTGTTTTTCTTTTTGGGTAAGCTGATTCAGATCGGTTGTTAATTTTACCTTTTCATAGGAGGCCAACCTCTGCTGTATATAAGTCATGGATGAATCTCTTGTTTGCTCATTTGTTGCAGTTGTGCTATTGCTGCCATTGCAGGATAGTAATATGCCTGCGGCGATGCTTAATGCGAAAAAGGCGTATGGTTTCATAGTGATTTTATTTTAGAAAGCCAAATGTAGGGATTAAGGAAGAACGCAAAGCGCCAAATCGCAAAAAACAAATAACAAACCTTTCTGCCGGTGCGGATAAATTGCAAAATCCAAAGCGAAATGAAATCTCAAATCTTAAATCTCAAATCTTAACTACATTTGCACAAACAACCATCATGGCAGATCAGCAACCCAATCAGCTTAACATAGAAATTTCTGAAGAGATCGCGGAAGGCATTTATGCCAATCTTGCTATAATTACGCACAGCCATGCCGAATTTGTGGTGGATTTCGTGAATGTAATGCCCGGCACCCCCAAAAGTAAAGTAAAGTCAAGGATCATTCTTACGCCCCAGCATGCCAAACGTTTTATGAAAGCTCTTGTGGATAATGTAAAGCGTTTTGAAGCAGCCAACGGACCCATACAGGATATCGAAGAAATACAGATACCCATGAATTTCGGAGGACCCACTGCGCAGGCGTAAACAGAGGATAGCAGGCAGTAAGTAGTGAGGGGAACAGTAAAGAATGAATGGAAGTAATGCCTCACGTTTGTCGTTTCATGACGTGAAGAGTGAAAGGTGAAGAAGTGCGAGGTGAGGAAAGCTGGCTGCTGATAGCTAATTGCCGATCCCTATACCCTGTACCTCATACCTCATACCTCTATGCTAAAAATTTCTCTCCATAACCTAAAATTTCACGGCTTTCATGGTTTATACAAAGAAGAAAGGTCTACGGGCAATGACTTTGAAGTAACCATGGATGTATATTTTAATGAAACGGTGGAAATGATCACCCGTTTGCAGGATACCGTAAATTACGCTGTATTGTACCAGTTGGTAAAAGACAGGATGGCTATTCCCGAACCCCTGCTGGAAACCATAGCAATGGATATTGCACAACAGGTTAAAAAGCAATTTCCCTTAGTATATGAAATTAACGTTTCTGTAAGCAAAATTAACCCACCCCTGCTTAATTTTCAGGGTGAAACCAGCGTTACCTATAATAAACAGTATCCGGGTTAGTATTACTATCACTCATCATTCAAAACCAGTATTCGATCATGAAATATGGCATTTTATCTGTAATAGCATTGTTGTTTGCCTGTATGGTATATACGCAGGATATGGAACCTGTTTTAGCGGAGGCGGCAAAGCTCGAAAAAAATTTAAAGGAAACAGAAGCGCTGGATACATATATCTCTGTATTGAAGATCCAGCCTTCCAATGTTAAAGCATTATGCAGGGCGGCTGAACTTACAGGGAGGATCGGCAGCAGGTTTAAAGATGATAATAAGAAAACGGAATACTTTACTACAGCAAAATCTTATGCTGAAGCAGCGTTAAACCAAAAGCAGGACTACGCAGACGCCAATTACACAATGGCTTATGCCGCTATGAAAATGGCTACCGTAACCAAAGGTAAAGAAAGGGCTGCCTGTTTGAGAGATATGAAGTATTATGCTGATTCTGCTTTGCTGTTCAATCCCAACCATGCCGGGGCGTTGTATATAACAGGCAAATGGAATATTGAAATTTACGACCTCAACGTAGCCGAAAAAGCCGCTGTTAAAGTACTGTTCGGAGGAATGCCAAAAGCTTCGCTTGAGGCTGCTATACTGAATTTTGAGAAGGCCCGGACCGCCAATCCGTGGATGCTGGTCAACTACCTCGACCTGGCCAATACTTATGTAAAAAATCACAGCACCGGCAAGGCAATAGATGTGCTCAAAAAAATGGTAAAAATGCCACCCCGAACCGGTGATGATGAATCGCTGAAGGCAGAAGGCAGAACACTGCTGGCTTCCCTGCAATAACATACCATTTGTAAAATAAGCAGATTCAGGTTGACCGTTTTACCTATTTTCAGCCATACAATTTAAATAAGCAGCACCGGGAATATGCCGTTATACCGGCAACACCAGCTGCACAAAAAAGACAGACAATGAAGAAAAGTTTACTGATCTTAATTACAGCTTTCACCTCTATGGAACTGATGGCGCAGGTACAGCCTGCAACAGGTTCAGGTTTTGATTACCATGCATTGTTCTCTCCGCTCTTTTATACTTATAACGGCAATGAATACCGCGCAGCAAACGGTGAACCCGGGCCTGCCTACTGGCAAAACAAAGCCAGCTACCGGATTGATGCCGTGCTGAACGACAGCAAAAATGAAGTAACGGCAACGGTTACCCTCGATTATACAAACAACAGCCCGCAAGAGCTTCCCTACCTATGGCTGCAACTGGATCAAAATTTATTTAATGATACCTCAAGGGGCCATGCCAAAATACCGGCAACCGGGCACAGCCGGTATGGAGACGCCAACAGCGAATTTAAAGGCGGGTTCCGGCTTCAGTCTGTTAAACTGGTTAACGGGCAAACACAAACCAACGCCAGTTACATAATAACAGATACACGTATGCAGGTGCGGCTTGATAAGCCACTCGTGCCAAAAGGCGGTGAACTGAAACTTAAAATAGCCTATAGTTATACCATACCACAATACGGCGCCGACAGAACAGGCATTTTAAATACCGCTAACGGAGATATTTTTTCTGTAGCGCAATGGTATCCCCGCATGTGCGTATTTGACGATATAAGGGGATGGAACACTGATCCGTACCTGGGAGCCGGTGAGTTCTATTTAGAATACGGCGACTTTGATGTGAACATTACCGCTCCATCGGGCATGATCGTGGTGGGCTCAGGAGAGTTACAAAATCCAGAAGAAGTACTAACAGCACAACAACTGCAGCGGTATAACCGGGCCAAAGAAAGTGACAAAACGGTTATCATTCGCGGAAAAGATGAAGTAACCAAAGCAAAAACGCAGCCGGGAAAACAAACCCTTACCTGGAATTTTAAGATCGCTAATGCACGCGATTTTGCATGGGCAGCATCCAGGTCATTCATCTGGGATGCGGCAAGGATCAATCTTCCCGAAGGCAAAAAAGGACTGGCAATGTCGGTGTATCCGGTTGAATCTGATGGCAAGGGTGCCTGGGGCCGGTCTACTGAATATACCAGGGCTTCCATAGAAAATTATTCGAAGCGCTGGCTTGCTTATCCTTATTACTCGGCCGTAAACGTGGCCAGCAATGTAGGTGGAATGGAATACCCCGGCATTGTGTTTTGCGGGGCAAGGGCCACCGGTTCGGGATTGTGGGGCGTAACCGATCATGAGTTCGGGCATACATGGTTCCCGATGATCGTTGGCAGCAATGAAAGAAGGTACGGCTGGATGGATGAAGGTTTCAACACTTTTATTAACGGTATTTCCACAGCCGACTTCAATAACGGCGAATATAAACAACGGAAAAGAGACCCCCACGGGATCGGCTACATGTTTGGACCGCAGTCGGAGCCGGTATACAACACTCCGGACGCAATGAAAGAAAGAAACATCGGCAACCTGCTGTACTACAAACCCGGCTACGCGCTGGAACTGTTGCGTGACCAGATCTTAGGGCACGACAGGTTTGATTATGCCTTTAAAAAATACATCAGAGACTGGGCTTATAAGCATCCTACGCCCTGGGATTTTTTCCGCAGCATGGAAAACAGCGCCGGTGAAGACTTAGCATGGTTCTGGAAAGGTATGATCCTGAACAACTATGCATTAGACCAGGCGGTGACGAACGTGGAATACGTAAACGGTGACCCAAAGCAGGGAGCTTTGATAAGCATAGAAAATGCGGCACAAATGGCAATGCCTGTTGTTGTTGAATACACTACCGTAAGTGGAAAAACCGGGAGGAAAACACTTCCTGTTGAGATCTGGCAGAATAACAATTCATGGACGTTTAAAATAAATACGGGTGAAGTTTTAAATAAAGTAGTCATTGACCCCGATCATATATTTCCCGATGTTGATAATTCAAACAATACCTGGGCAAAATGACCGGTGTAATGTTTGGAATGAAGTCCGGTTTGTTTAAAACAAAACACATAGGCACAATAGAAAAGAAGAACACCACCGCTGAATCAGCCACTTGCCTGAAATGACATGCGGTCTGACGCTCCTTTGTCGCGTACCGACCGCATGTCGTTCCATCATGCTTTCATTTTGTATTCGGGGCAGTCTATGCGCAGATCCGTAACCTCCAGATTTTGGTTCAGCAACTTACAAAAATGCTTTTGCCCGTTGCCGGATGATTCATAATAGGCACAGTTCATGCACATCCGCTGTGGAGTAATGATACCGGCCCTGTTCAAATGCCGGATGATGTTGAGGAGGCTCAGCAGCAGGTTCTCTTTATCATCGGGATGCAACTTATCAACAGGAACATGAATTTCACGGGTAAAAAGAGAAGCTTTTTCTGCTATCTCCCGCCCCCTTTCCGTGAGATGCATAATATAGCTCCGGGTGTCGTTCGGCTCGTGTGCTTTTTTTATCAGCCCCTTTTGACCGAGCGCTTTTATGGTGTCGCTGATGGTGGCTTTGGTCATGTTGAACTCACCTGCCAGGTAGCTCACTTTTCGTTTTTCTTCGCTGTGATACAGCAAAAAGATCAATACCTGCACCTGTATGGGGCTTAATGCAAAATCTCTGCTTTCGTGCCACAGCAAAACACGAAAAGCCTGGGATATTTTTTCCAGGGCAGCCACTATCCTGCTTTCGGGGCTCTGGTTCTGGTGTTGCAGGTCAAAATCCGATTTCTCCATTAATTACAGTTTTCCATTTAATATATGTAATATCCCTTCTCACCCGGGCAGTTCCCTGCCCAGGCTTCGCCGTTTCTATACGACAAGACCTGCACTCACCAGAAAGCCGGCGGCTGGTTTTTCTGCTCTTTTGCTTCTATAAAGATAGGACTCCTAACTATACAAGACAAATTTTAGTTATTTTGTACGCGATAAGGCAGGGATAAGTTACCGCTGGCTACCGAATACACTTTATAAACTCCCAGCATTGGCATATCCGAACTGCCGTGGTTGCCACCTGAACCCGTGTTTACCTGCATATAGGCGGCAACACCGTCAAATGAAAAATTGGTCTTGTTGCTGATCCGGTAGTCAGGAACAATAACCCTGATGAGATTTCCTTTTGTAACTACCTGGTAGCCCGGCGAATCCATATACATGGGCATTCCCGGGTTGGTAGGCGGGAGCTTCACACCGGAGTCACCGGGGTTGAACTGCTTAACTGCCAGGCCGCCATCTACCCGCTTATCTTCTGTAAGCACCACCCAGTGGGGATGCCAGATAATACCGTCATTGTCATATTTCCCATCTGCGCTTTCATCCCAAAGCGGGGTATCATCAAAGTCGGGATGAGAGGTAAGTGCAAGCGCAACGATCCCTTCGGTATGGCTAAATCCCACATCCTCAGATTTTAACGTAGTAGGAAAAACGTAGCCAAGAACAGGAGCCCCGTTAAGCCGGCCTACCGGTGTGGGGGTTGTTTTCCCGGCACTGCCTTTTACCTTCATCTCCCACACGGTTGCACCAATTTCGATATTGTGTGCTACGCTTACATCTGTAATCTGAAAGTCACTGTTATCGTAGCTTCCGCATTTGTCGCAGGGAAATGCTTTGAACGCCACCAGTGAACCAAGTGCTGCAATGAATATTTGTTTCATCGTATAGATTTTTAAAATTAAATGGCCAGGGATTCCTGTTCCATGTGATCCCTGACCATCCGAAATAAATTTTACCCTTTAACTTCAGCCATAGAAGCGCCAAAGTTGATGTGAAGCACATTGCCGTTGGGAGTTACCAAAGCGGGCACAGATTTTACGCCCGACCTTTCCGCTTCTTCAATCCTGCTCCTGTTTTCTCCGATGTGGACCACCTCCACATTTTCCACTCCAATAAGATCAATAATGTCGTGTTCGGCACTTATGCAAACAGGGCATCCGGCATGATAAAAAATAGTTTTGCTCATTTTACTGTATTTAATTTTGTTGTCGGCAATATAGCCGGTTCAAAAATAGTTAGGAATCCTAACTATATCAAATTTAAACCGGATTTTTTTATTTTAATCTGTGTTCCTAAAGAATGCCGATGCACGGCAACCGGAGGCAGCGCTTACATTTTGCTGATTTCCTTTATCTGTGCCGCATAAAAAAATCCGCCATGCTCCTACACATGACGGATTTATATTTTGCCGGAACAAAGGTACAGCTACTCTGCTGCCGGCTTTTCGCCGGGGGCTGGAGCTTCGCCGCCCCCCTGTTCCATCTTTTTCTTCAGTTCTGCAAGAACGCCCAGGTCGCCCAGGGTAGTTTTTTCAACTTTACCCTGTATATCCTTTACGGCTTTTTTGGTTTTGGCAGCTTCTGCTTTCCGCTCTTTGTTTTCCGCTTCTCTTTCATCGGCCTTTGCCTGTTCCCAAATGCGGGTGTGGCTCAACACGATGCGTTTCTCATTCCTGTCGAATTCAATCACTACAAACTGGCTGGTTTCATCGGCGCCGACTGTTTTTCCATCTTCTTTCAGGAGATGGCGGTTGGGTGCAAATCCTTCCAATCCGTAAGGCAATTGAACAATAGCGCCCTTTTCATCCCTGCGTGTTACCGCACCTTCATGAACAGAACCTACTGCAAAAGTATCCTGCAAAGCATTCCATGGATCTTCTTCCAGTTGCTTATGTCCTAACTGCAGTTTACGATTGTCTTTATCAATACCAAGGATCACCACATCAATATCGGTTCCCACTTTGGTATATTCACTTGGGTGATTGAAACGTTTCAGCCAGCTCAGGTCGCTGATGTGGATCATGCCGCCAATGCCCGGCTCCAGTTCAACAAATACACCGTAGGGAGTGATATTTTTTACCAACCCTTTATGGCGGCTGTCAACCGGATACTTGGTCTCAATTTCATTCCAGGGATCAGGTGTAAGCTGCTTAATAGATAAACTCATCTTCCTTGAATCCTTGTCAAGTGTTACGATCTTGGCTTCATGCTCATCTCCTAACTTAAAGAATTCCTTGGCATTGATAGGCGTATTGGCCCAGGTTATTTCACTTACATGCACCAAACCTTCCACACCGGGTAATATTTCAAGAAAAGCGCCGTAATCTTCAATATTCACCACCTTGCCTTTCACCACTTTGCCTTCTGCCACCGGTTCAGGCAGCGTATCCCACGGATGTGGTGTAAGCTGCTTCAACCCCAGGCTGATGCGCTTTTTGTCATCGTCAAAATCCAGAACCACCACATTCAGCTTCTGATCCATCTTCAGTACTTCGCTCGGATGGCTGATGCGTCCCCAACTGATGTCGGTTATATACAGTAACCCATCCAGCCCGCCAAGGTCGAGGAATGCACCGAAGTCTGTGATGTTTTTAATGGTTCCTTCCAGCACCTGGCCTTTTTCCAGCTTGCTGATAATTTCCGCACGCTGTGCTTCAATATCGCTCTCAATAAGTGCCTTATGGGATACTACCGCATTTTTGATGGTTTCATTGATCTTAACCACCTTAAATTCCATGGTTTTACCAACAAACTGGTCGTAGTCTGTAACCGGCTTCACATCTATCTGCGAACCAGGCAGGAATGTTTCCATGCCAAATACATCTACGATCAAACCACCTTTTGTTTTACTGGTAACCACACCGGTTACCACCTCACCGGTTTTGTGTATTTCTACAATGCGCTCCCACGCGCGGGTGATACGGGCTTGCTTGCGGCTCAGGTGCAGATGACCATCCCGGTCTTCCTTTTCCACTACCATCACCTCAACGGTATCACCTACGTTTAACCCCGGTAAATCGCGGAATTCATTCAGAGAGACCAATCCGTCACTTTTAAAACCAATATTTATTACAACATCGGTTTTTGTAAGCCCTACCACAATACCTTCCACCATTTCATTATCTGTAATGGCCTTGAAAGTGCCTTCATAAACGGCATCATACTTTTCTTTTTCTTCTTTGGTATAAGAAGAAACATTCCGTTTGTCAATGCTCCAGTCAAAATCATCGTGCGCAGTTTCCGGCTCTTCAGCCACTGCCGCTACAGGTTCATTTGTTGTCGCTGCAGGCTCATGGGCAGCCTCCTGTACATCAGCGTTTGTGCCTTCCTGTCCGTCAGGCAGGTTAATAATTTGATTTTCTTCTGACATGATATAAACCCAACGGTTTTAAATTGGGAGTGCAAAGGTACTACATACAACCGCAACAGGCAAGGATTATGGATATTTTTTTATACGGTAAATCATAACTAAACCGCTATTAATCAAATAATTATGATTTGCAGATAAAATATTTTTTTTAGAGAAAGTCTAAATTTGCATTACCTTTTGGCCGCAAAAAAATTTAATTAAACATTGCGGCAAATAAAGATGTGGTATAGGATTTGATGAAAAGGCAGCTTAATAATTTTTCAAACATCGTTCGTATCCCAACACATTAAAGTTTAAGTATGATCACCCAACATCTCATTCCTCTTTTTCAAAAAGATCTTGACAAACTGAAAGAAGAAATCAGCCTTTATCCTAAAGACGAACAACTGTGGCAAATAAAAGAAGGCATTAACAATAGCGGGGGAAATCTCTGCCTGCATCTCACCGGCAACCTGCAGCATTTTATCGGGGCGGTATTGGGCGACTCAGGCTACATGCGGAACAGGGATGCGGAATTCAGGGTAAAAAATATACCGCGGAGCAAGCTGCTGGAAGATATTGACGTTACACGCTCTGTTGTTACAGATGCCCTGGAGCAACTTTCCAAAAACGATTTACAAAAAGATTATATACTGCCGGTCCTTGATGAAAAAACAAATACCACTTATTTTCTTATATACCTGCTCTCTCATTTAAATTATCATATCGGGCAAATCAATTATCACCGCCGGATCATTGCCGGAACTTCAAAAACAGAAGATCAGGGAGAATAAATTACCTGAAAACAAGGCTGTTTGGAAACAGGGCTGTTTGGGGCGTCCTCGCCCCGAACGGTTTATTATCACTTCCGGCGATTACCGGGATATTGCTATCCGTTTCCCAACCGGCGAAGCGCTATGTAGGCCATAAGCCCCGTACTGATCTCCAGCGCTTCTTCATCAATATCAAACGTTGGCGTATGGAGCGATGAAACAATATGCCGGTCTGCATTTGCCGTGCCCAGAAAATAGAAACAGCTATCCGTGACCTGTGAATAAAAGGCAAAATCTTCAGAAGCCGTCCATATGCCGGGATCAATGATATTTTCCTTACCCACGTATTCTTCCGCAAAAGCACCTGCCTGCCCCGTAAGGTCTTCTTCATTGATCAGGCACGGGTACCCGCGGTTAATGATAAAATCGCAACTGCCTCCCATGCTCTCTGCAATACCCGCTGCCATTTTTTTTATCTGCACATGCGCTTCATTGCGCCAGTCTTCATTTAATGTACGAAATGTGCCTTCCATGTATACCGTATCCGGAATTACATTAACTGCACCATCGGCTGCCAGCTTTCCAAAAGACAACACGGTTGGATTGGCAGGATTGGCCATGCGGCTCACAATTTGCTGCAATGCAACAATAATGTGAGAAGCGATCAAAACGGGGTCAACATTCTGATGGGGCTGGGCACCATGACCACCTCTTCCCCTCACCGTAACCAGCAACTCATCCATAGATGCCATGAGCTTTCCTTTTCTTATTCCTATTTTACCACATTCAATGGAAGGCATAACATGTTGCCCGATCACAAATTGAGGCGCGGGATCTTTCAAAACACCTTCTTTGATCATGAGACTGGCGCCGCCGGGAAGCTTTTCTTCCGCCGGTTGAAAAATAAGCTTTACGGTTCCGCCGAACTTGTTTTTAAGCGTTTGCAATATGTATGCGGTGCCCAAAAGAGATGAAGTGTGTGCATCGTGACCGCAGGCATGCATTATGCCTTTATGTTGCGAAACGTAATCTGTTTGGTTGGCTTCAGTAATGGGCAAAGCGTCCATATCTGCACGTAAGGCTATAGCTTTACCGGGAAACAATGTTCCTTCTATAACCGCTACCACACCCGTATTGGCAATGGCATGCCAGGTAATGCCCATTTCATCGAGCCGTGCTTTTACAAATGCCGAGGTATTGTATTCTTCAAAAGACAATTCGGGATGCGCATGCAAATGCCTGCGGTTACTGATCACCGTTTGATGAATGTTTTTGGACAGTTGCTTTATCTCTTCTTTTAACATACATTCCGGGCGCTTTGCTTTTCAATAAACGCGATCATTTTACTTCGGCGGGATCAAACAACAGCGGAAAGAACTGACCTTCCATTTTGTGCCCCTGCGGTACAACGGGCACTCCCTGCAGCAACTCTTCATCGGTATTGGAAATGGTGCCTTCCTTAAATACATTGAGCACAAAGGCCCTCCGTGAACGGTTAGAACGGTTTTCATGCGACCCGTGTACCATCAGCGGGTGATGGAATGTGGCATAACCGGCTTTCAGTTCAACAGGCACGGGTTTAAAAGCAGCTTTTTGCTCTTCCGTTAAAAATTGCTTTAATCCATCCATCTCTCCTGCCAGTTCGGGTTTCTTTAACAATCCCCACTTATGGCTGCCCGGTATATAATATAAGCAGCCGTTCTCGGTAGT
>NZ_DAOMOZ010000048.1:0-7784 GCF_035444585.1 Agriterribacter sp. | reverse complement strand
CATCATCCAATGCTACCCAGGAGGTAAGATGCTGAATAGGACCGGTACGTGTCCAGTAAGAATAGTCCTGGTGCCAGGCCACTACCCCTCCGTGATGAGCAGGCTTGCAAAAAAGCTGGTCGTGCCAGAACCGCACCGCCGCATTACCGAACAACTGGCTGGCAGCCATTACGAAAGCAGGATTCCAGAGCACATCATGAAAGCCGGGCATGATGCGCCAGTGCCCCAGCGCATGGAACAATACCGTGTCGGGATCAGCCGATTCGTTGGAGTGAAACTCGTGAAAAAGGCCGTTGCCCGGATGACCGGGATCTGCTATTTCGGCCAGTTCCCTATTGAGCTGTTCAACCTGTTCGGTGTTTAGCAGCCTGATGCCGCTGATATAGCCGTGTTCATTAAAAAAATGAATTTGCTCTTTCGTGAGCTTGTATTGTTCCCACTCCCCCGGAGCCGACGGCCATTGCGTAAAATCTGAAACAGGCGAGGAAGCAGCAGATAGATCTTTTATTACCATATGATTCATGATGTTTGGATTTAAAGTAAATATACAAAGTACAACAGGATGCTTACCACCCAAAACTCTAATATAGTGTTTTCCTCCGTAATACCGGAATGATCATTCTTTCCTGTATTCTCCCTGCTAAAAATGGTTATTTAGGGAATAGGGGCGTTTGCGGTAAAAAAACCGAAGATTGAGAGAGAAAAGAAGCGCCATAGTTCAATTCCTCCCTGCGTAGTTTACCATTTCACATACCTGCCCGATTTTCATGAGAACAGGAAGATATCTCAAATTTGAGATTTGAAATTTGAAATTTCAAATCTCCTTATTCCAGCATTACCTGCTTAAACATAACATATTCACTATCCTCTATTCTTTCGGTATAGGCAACCAATGTAGTATTGGCATCAACAGGGCATATAACAGGGAAAGAGGCGTTGCTATTACCGGGGGTGATGTATGCCTTGCGCATTACATCGCCGTTTGCGTTCCGTTCTTCCATACCGATCCGGCTATTGAAATCTTCGCCGCGCCGGGAGCTTTCATTCCAAACGATCACTATATTGTCGTTTGAAAGCGATGCGATCTGGCAATGCCTGGAGTTGCTGCCACTTACATTGCTGCGCACTGAAAACAATTGCCCGTTATTAAAAGAATTGTTGTAATAAATACCCGCACTGCCGCCGCCGGAAAACCATGTAAAATGCAGTCCTTCCCTGTTCTCCGTCATTGCCGGGCCGGTATGCGGACAACCACTGATAACCCAGTTATCTTCGCTTATCCTTTTGGGTAATGAAAATGAATGTCCCTTATCGGTAGATACAATATGCACCATATCACGGATGCTGTCATTAATGATCGCCCTGTACAATACATGGATGTTTTCCTTTTTATCAATAAACAGATCCGTACGGCAACACGGGCAACAGGGCTCGCTGATCAATTGCTCATGCTCAAAACCATTATTGCCTTTGGTTACGGCATAATACAATCCCGAGCCTTCTTTTTGCGACTGCTTCCGGTTATCCAGCCAAACAATGCCGGCTTCCCCGCCGGGCAGCAGTGCCACATCAAAATAGCGCTGGTCGAAGCTGGCAGTATCCTTCGTTAAAGAAACAGGAGCTGTCCATGTTTTGCCCTTATCAAATGACCGTGCATAATATACCAAACCCGAATATGCATTTTGGGGATTGGGATTGGCGGCGCCCCAAACGGCAATGACCTCTCCCGATGGTTTGAATATTACTTTTGGCATATTTTCACCATGAGGATGAACATTGGCGCTGCCGGGTATTTCAATGGGGTTGTTAAACGTTTTTCCCTCGTCTTCTGAAACCGCATAACAAAAAACAAATGTGGCGGAATCTTTTTGTTTGATCCAGCTTAAAACAATATTGTTTTTATCATCCCTTGTAAGATAAGGGCAGGAGCCTTTAGCCCCGTCTATCAGGATTCCCCGTGAAGCAACGGCAGTGACGCCCTGTTCTTCATTTCCCGTTTGGCAGCCGCAAATAAAGACGGCGCTTATGAATACTATAAAAAATAATTCTTTTTTCATGTTTTTGATTTTGAAATCCAGCTGAGCCATCTGTTTCTGCTCTCCTTTTCATTACTGATCATTAAAACTATATGCCAGCCCCACATTGAAAGTCCTTAGCTGCCCCGGACGGTAAGAAGTGCCATAAGCGCTTTTATCTACGGTGGTTGCATAAACTGTGTTGGCGATATTGAGACAGTTTGTCCACAGTTCAAATCCCCCAAAACTATACCCGGCCCTTACATTAAGGATCGTAAAGCCTTTGTATTTGGCTGTATTTTCAGGATCCGTATAATAGTTGCTCATGCCCTGCAATTCTGCTGCTATTCTAAGGTCTTTGCAGTAATGAGGTTTGTAGGTTATTTCACCGTTATAAATATAGGCCGGCGCCTGTGCCATCCTGTTACCCGAGAAATCTTTACCCTGCTGTATATAATCAATATAGGTATGTTTGGCATAAGATCCCCCAATACGAACGGTCACATCTTTCACCAGTGAATATTTTAAGTTTGCCTCAACGCCCTTATGGCTGGTTTTCCCCGTATTTTGATTTTGATAAAAGCCATCTGCAAGCCTTACACTCACAATTTCATTTTTGCCGTCCATTTTGTATACCGAAACTTCTGCGTACCCTTTACCGGCAGCAAACGAAACCCAGCCCCCCGCCTCATAATTTTGATATAGAGCCGCTTTCAGTACAGGCACCTGAACACCGGCGTACAGGTCTGTAATATTGGGCGGGGCAAAACCTGTGCTGTAGTTGATATAGGCGCCTTTGTTGTTTCCAAAGTCGTATGTGATACCAAGCTTGGGCGTAAAATTATCAAAGTGATCTGTGGCATCCGGCGCACCGGTGAATGCGCCGGGCGGCAAATGATTGTTGAACCGGTAATCCAGCCTGTCGTAACGGGCTGCAGCCACCAATTTCAATTTACCGGTTGGATTATATTCAAACTGCGCATATACGGCGCTGTTAAAAAGATCAACGTTGTAATGGGTGAGCAAACTGTCTTTTGCCGTATAGTTATAATAAATTCCACTGGCATCCCTGTCAATATCCGTGAACTGCGCATGGTAAGTGGCAGGACTGTAATCCAAACTTACACCTGAGATGAACCTTGCGTTTATGGCTTTCAGTTCCGTTGTATGCTGCAGTATTGCCCCATAGCTTTTAAAAGCGTCTTCATTGATCTGCCCTTTAGCCTTTGCTGTATTTCCGGCAATATTGCTTATGGAATAAAAAGGATTTTGGCCAATAGCGGTGTTGCGGTAAAAGAGGGTAAGATTTGTTCTGTTATTATCATTCCATTCCCTGTTCAATGTGGATCTCAGCCGAAAGGCATTTACTTTCCTGTAGGTAAACCGGTAAAAGCTGATATAGTCTTTATTATAAAAATGAGCGCTGTCCAGACCGCCTTTCTGGTCTGTTTTATAGTTGATATAATCAGCAACAGCGGTCAGCTTCGTTTTGCTGTTAAAACCGTAATCTACCCTGAATGTTAAAGCTGTTTTATCAAAATCGTTATGCTCTTCAGACCGCTGATCCTGATGCGCATAATAACCGCCTATATACATGCCGAGCTTCCCGTACGTATCGCTTACATTGAAATCCGTACGTTTGTATCCCCTGCTTCCGCCTTCCACCTGTACTTTCCCCGACAAAAACGGGGATGGCGCCTGTGTAATAAAATTGATCGCCCCTCCCACGGCTTCACTCCCGTACAGGGATGACGCAGGACCTTTGATAACCTCTATCCGTTGCAGCGATGCCTGGTTGATCTCTATCAATGCATTGTGGTTAAAGTCTCCCACCGTCCGGATCGGAATACCATCTTCGAGATACAGGAAAAGATTTTTTGTGCCCATGGGCTGGCGAACCGCCATGCTGTGCTGCTCATTGCCCAGGTCAACCATAAATACGCCGGGCACCTTATTCACCAGCATATCAAGCCTTGTGGCCTTTGTATCATTTATCGCTGATTTTGAAATAACATTAATGGCTACCGGCACTTCAGTGCGGCGCTGGGCATTCCTGCTGCCTGAAACCACAATTTCATTGAGATTGGTAAAAGAGGGAGTAAGTAAAACGTATGCTTCAAAATCAGGTAATGCAATATTCCTGGGCTCGTACCCGGCCGAACTGAACCTGATGCTATCTTCCTTTGAACTGCAATACAGGGTAAAGCTCCCGTCTTTACCCGACAGGGTATTGGTTTGATCATTTAAACCCGAAACCGTTACACCCCGGAGCGGCTGGCTGGTTGCTGCGTCAATTACTTTTCCTTCGATGTTTATTTGAGCGTACGCAACATGGAGCACCGATAGCAACAGTACGGTTAAGCACAATGGCTTATTCATACCAAAGAAAATTTAAGTAAATAATATTTCATCCTTAAGAAAGGACGACTGCAATCTTAAAACCTTACAATAAGGTTATGCAGAAGGGGGATGAAATATGGAGCGGGGGAAAGAAAAAGTAAGCATCTCGTTCTCAATAGGATACTCTGTTGTAACCAAAAGCCGGTCATTCAAAAAGTCGAGATCTTTTGGAAGAAAAAAAGGCTGCATGTCAAATTTCTCCCATTTGGGAACAGGCGCCTGCTGATCCTGCTTCTCCTGCTGATCCAATTGTTTGGTGAGATAACATTTACCGTTGCAATGGGTTTGAGGCTTTTCTTTGTTGATACAAAGAACCCTTGCTATATAACTTTTGTTTATAAAATAATCTGCCCGGATTACAAAGGAACTGAATGTTTGTAAAAAGATAATGGTAAAAAGCAGTATGGTAGTAAAACTCTTCAATTTGCTGAGATAATAATCTAATGCTGCAAAGATATAACAGGAAAGATCAAAACAGCACATTTTCTTTCATGATATTGATCATGATGCCGGCTGTTTAAAATTATATGGTAACAAAAACATTATTCATTTCAATTGCCGATACCTATATTAGAGTATTTGCAGGCGTTAAGGTTACAAAAGGGTGCAATCCAATTGTTGCATTGCTTTGCTTCGTGTGGCGGTGACAACACTGTCCACGGCAGAACCATTGTTCACTCCTGCTTCCGGAAGCCGGCACTGCAACCTGTTACCGCGTTTTTAGCGTCAGGGTTACCAGTTGCTGATTGCGCATAACGGTAAGCGGAATTTCGCCTGTCCAGTTCAGTGACTGGTAAACATCCATCAGTTGTTTTACATCTTCAACGCTTTTGTTGCCGGCTGTGCGGATAACATCTTTGTTCCGCAGTCCCGATAAAGACAAAAGACTGTTATTTCCTGCTGACATAACGATTACCCCTGTTTCATCGGGAAGACCGTAAGCCGAACGATCTCCCAGCCCGTCAACAGATTTTACGGAACCTCCCAAAAATGACACTTCCAAAGATTTATCATCCAGTCCTGCATCTGTTATCAATACGGGTATCTGGGGCTGTAATGCTATTCTTTTGAGAGAAGGCTTTTTAACGCCGAACTCATCCATCGGGAAATTCTTAAACCCGGTTCTAAGTGCGGGAGAGTTGGGGGCAACCGAATAATCGCCTTTTGAAGGATCAACGAACAACGGATCTCCCGCCAGGCTGTTTTTATCGGTTCCCCCGGACCTTGCGTCATTGAGGGCAGCGGTATCGGGAAATAAATTATGATCAATTCTTTTCCCCCAGTCACTGATCTGTATGGGCGCGTATTTTTTCATCACGATATTTCTCTCAAACACATCACCGCTGTTCTTAAACCACACATGCGGGTGAAAGGAATTGTTGATCATAATATTGTTCTCCACTACCCTGTAAAAGCCTTCCCGCAGCTTGAGCCCGCCATTTAAGCAAAGATTATTATAGATATGGTAGTTGGACGAACCGTCGTCAAGGTCAATGTCCCAGCCATGATCGCAACGAAATCGGTTGTTGCGGATGATGGTTTGCTTTTGCGCATCGAGTAAGATCAGTTCGGGATGAACAGCCACCAGGCTGTCCATGTATTTTCTGTCCGGCGCCCAGAAACGGTCGCGTCCCCACGAATTAAAGGATCCATGATCTCCTGTTTCTCTAACGGTATTGAACACGTCATTATATTCTATTGTATGCCCGCCGAAACAGCCATCGCCGATATTGATGCCGGCACGTGAAGTATGGTAAATGCTGTTGTGGCTAACCGTAATGGAAGCAGCTACTTCTATTTGAACACCTGTTGCCTGTTTTTCTATATCGCCCAGGTCGTGGAAAAGATTATCGGCAACAATGCATTCCTGCGGAAAGTTATGGGTTAACGGCCCGGGGGTTTTATCCAGCCGGGCATAGGGAACAAAATTTTCATACCCGAACGATGGAGAGCGAACTGCTTTTGTGTCGCCGATAAAGCAAACCGCATTGGCGCCTGTATTATAAATATGGCAGCCGGTAACGGTATCCTTTTTATTGTAATTGCTGAACATAATGGCATTGCCGCCGATACCTTCAAAAACACAGTCTGCTATTTTACAGCTTTCGGTACCATCCAATAAAACGGCGCCACCCCTGTAAATTGTCCAGTCGCTGCGCAGCAATGGTTCTTTGGTGTCCATGAAAGTGCGTTCGTTGTGCGCAAAATACAGGTTGATCAACTGTATGTTGCGTAAAGGCTTACCGGCACTTCCTTTCAGCTCAATGCTGTTCTTCAAATTTGAAACTTCTACTTTCGCTGTTGCTATATTTATTCCTTTTGGCGGAAAATAATACAGCAGGTGCTTTGCTTTATCCAGCCACCATTCACCTGGCGCATCCAGCTCTTCAAAAATATTTTCAACAAAGCGGTATTCCTTATGCATTGCATTGGGACGGTTATTCTGCCAGCCGCCTTCCAGTTGTACGTTTCCTGTATCATCAACACCGGTTATACGATAATGAAAGCCACCCCACTCATACGCATGCAGGGCGTGTACATACCCGCCCACGGGATCTTTCCACCGTTTTACTCTTTCCGGGGCGATGGCGTCTGCCGCCGTACCATGAAATACTCTTGCAGCAGGATCATAATCGGGGTACCGTGCCAGTGGTTGCAGCTTTTGATCGATATACAATCTTTCAAAAGAAACGCCCGGAGGAACTGACGCTACATATATACCGTTTTTATAAGGCTTCCATTGAAGCTTTAATCGCCTGCCAGCGCTGATGGTAACCTTTTCGTTGCTGTATGCCCTGATCTGCAGCGACGCGGGTAAAAAATCCGCCGCATTTATTTCAACGGTCTTATCCAGGTAGTAGGTGCCTGTGCGCAATTCGATCGTTACATCTTTATCCTCGTATTGAAGTGAGTGATCAACGGCGTACCGGATGGTTTTAAAAGGCCGGGCAGGAGTGCCGGTATTGCTGTCGTTTCCGCCCACAGCCACATACAATGTAACCTGCGCCATTGCAACGGTGCCCAAACACAAAAAGAAAAAACACCATGCAGATCTTATTATCAGCCTTTTCATATAATACAGGGGTAATTTTTCCAACATGTTATTTAATCACGTTAAAATTAACTGTTCTGCTGATAAATAGCTGAAACGGATATTTCCATTGATTGCATTGCTTTGCTTCAATATTGTAAAACCGGGTTTAATCCGTTTAAAAACAGCAAAAGGTTATGGGAGTCGCAAATTAGCTCGTGGCAATTATGAACCAACTGCAAAATTTAAATATCATGCCGATGGCACTCACTGCCGGGTACATTTCAAATTCCTCCTGCACTCAGGTGCAACAAAGCAGAATACACCATTTTAATTTA
>NZ_DAOMOZ010000047.1:0-25859 GCF_035444585.1 Agriterribacter sp. | reverse complement strand
GTTGTAGATGATAACAATATATTGCTGGGTATTGTAACCATTGATGATGTGCTTTGGGTTGCCAACGAAGAATTTACGGAAAATATTCAAAAAATAGGAGGTACCGAGGCATTGGATGAACCTTATCTTGAAATGCCCCTGTTTAGGCTGTTTCGCAAAAGAGCCGGATGGCTGGTCATTCTTTTCCTGGGAGAAATGCTAACGGCAACGGCCATGGGCTATTTCGAGGACGAGATCACCAGGGCGATAGTGCTGGCTCTGTTTGTGCCGCTTATCATCTCCAGCGGGGGCAACAGCGGCTCCCAGGCCTCCACTTTGATCATCCAGGCAATGGCTATGGGTGAAGTATATATTTCCGACTGGCTGCGGGTATTGAAAAGAGAAATATTATCGGGGCTGATGCTGGGCACAATGTTAGGGATCATTGGATTTTTGCGTGTGGAGGTATGGTCGCATATTTTCCCGGACGTATACGGAGAGCATTCATTTTTCATAGCGCTTACGGTAGGGTTTTCTTTGATCGGTGTTGTATTGTGGGGAACGCTCAGCGGCTCCATGCTGCCGCTTTTTCTTAAAAAGCTGGGCGCCGACCCCGCAGCGTCATCGGCTCCTTTTGTAGCTACCCTGGTTGACGTTACCGGGCTGATCATTTATTTTTCGATGGCCTATATTTTCCTGCAGGGTGTTTTGCTTTGATATAAAAATGATCTTCATGAAAACAATCGGTCTTTTTCTTATCATAATATTTCCCGGCTCTTCTGTCTTTGCCCAGTCGCTAACGCCTCTCACTGTTGAAAAGATCATGCGGGATACAAAATGGATGGGGTCTTCTCCATCAGAGCCATTGTGGAGCGCAGACGGAAAAACGCTGTACTTTAAGTGGAATCCCGATAAGGCGCCGGCAGATTCGTTGTATTATATTACAGGTGAAAATACAATACCCCAAAAAGCAACTGCATTTCAAAAGCAGGATATTGTATATGCCCGCGACATCCGCTTTAGTGCAAACAAAACGATGTACGTATATGCCAGGGACGATGATATTTTTATCGCGAACAGCAAAACAGGTAAAACAAAGCGCATCACCCAAACAACACGGAAGGAATCACATCCGGCATTTTCATTCAACGATACAAAAGTAATATACCGGAATAGTGATAATGTATTTGCCTGGGATATCTCCGGCGGCGGAACCGCTCAGTTGACCAATTTCCAAAAAGGCGATCCCCCGCCTGCAGCAGACAGCAGTAAAAGGCAAAACAGGCAGGAGGAATGGCTGAAGAAAGACCAGTTGCAATGGATTGAAGTATTAAAGGAACGAAAGGAGAAAAAAGATGCCACAGCGGCATACGAAAGAAACCTGCCGCAAAAAAAGATCCTGAAACCCATCTATACACGCAATAAAAAAGTTTCCCGTATAACGGTTAGTCCCAATGGAAGGTTTGTTGCTTATGTTCTTTCTGGGCCTGCGGATAATATTCAAAAAACGATCATACCCGATTATGTAACTGCCTCCGGCTTTACTGAAGATATTCATGGGCGCACCAAGGTTGGCGTTGCCCCGGATCCAGGCGAATTGTTTGTATTGGACCGCGAAAAAGATACGGTAATAGCTGTTAAAACGGATTCAATACCCGGTATACGGGATCTGCCCGATTACGTAAAAGACTACCCGCAATTACAAAAAAAGAAAGCAAAGCATAAGCCGAGGGTGGTGCAAATATCAGGCATCTCATGGTCGCCGCAGGATAATTATGCGGTGGTGGATATAGATGCATACGATAACAAAGACAGGTGGCTGATGAAATTAGATGCAGCCACGGGCAGGTTATCTTTGTTAGACCGCCAGCGGGATGAAGCATGGGTAGGCGGGCCCGGCATCAGCAGCGCCAACACGGGATGGATCAGCGCCACCGATTTTTGGTTCCAGTCGGAAGTCACCGGGTATTCGCATGTATACAAGGTAAATGTTGTCACGGGCAAAAAAACAGCCCTTACTTTCGGTCAATACGAAGTGCAGAAATGCCTGCTATCGGGCGATAAAAAATATTTTTACATCACCACCAATGAAGTGCATCCCGGTGAAAAGCAACTGTATCGTTTACCCGTAACCGGTGGCAGGGCGGAGCGCATAACTGCCATGACGGGCGCCAATGATGTGATACTGTCTCCCGGCGAAAAGCAGGCGGCAATATTGTATTCGTATACCAATAAGCCCTGGGAACTGTTTTTGCAGGACAACAAGCCCCATGGAAAAATACAACAGGTTACTTTTAAGGCGCAAAGCGATGAATTCAAATCCTATCCCTGGCGCGACCCTGAACTGGTGAGCATCACAGCCCGCGACGGGAAGCAGGTACCGGCAAGATTATACCGCCCCGCTCATCCCCATCCTTCCGGCGCTGCCGTGATATTTGTGCACGGTGCAGGCTACCTGCAGAATGCGCATAAATGGTGGAGCAGCTATTTCCGCGAATACATGTTCCATAACCTGCTGGCCGATAACGGTTATTATGTGCTCGACATGGATTACCGGGCCAGCGCCGGGTATGGCCGCAACTGGCGTACAGGCATATACCGCCATATGGGCGGCAAGGATTTAACCGATAATATTGACGGTGCAAAATACCTTACTGAAAAATGCGGTGTTGATCCCCGGTGCATAGGCATATACGGGGGTTCCTATGGCGGGTTTATCACGCTCATGGCACTGTTTACTTCCCCCGGCACGTTCGCTGCCGGCGCTGCGTTACGACCGGTAACAGACTGGGCGCATTACAATCATGGCTATACCTCCAATATTTTGAATACGCCAGCGGAGGACAGCATCGCTTACCGCAGAAGCTCGCCCATATATTTTGCGGAAGGGCTGCAGGATCATTTGCTGATCTGCCATGGTGTGGTAGACGTTAACGTACATTTTCAGGATGTGGTGCGACTCAACCAACGCCTGGTGGAGCTGGGAAAAAACAACTGGCAGGTAGCATTGTACCCCGTGGAAGGTCATGGCTTTGTGGAACCGTCGAGCTGGACGGACGAATATAAACGCATATTTAAGCTGTTTGAAGAGGTACTTAAACGATGAAGCAGGTGCCGGTATAAAATACAGTTAATGAATTTAACAAAGCCATCCTCCGGGGTGGGATTCGTGCACGCTGTACAACACATTCTTTATGAAAAATCTGAACATTCACTATTTCCAGCACGTGCCTTATGAAGCTCCCGGCTGTATTGAGCAGTGGGCGGTGCGGCATGGCCACACGCTAACGGCAACTCATTTTTACGATTCATCGTATAGTTTACCCGATATCGAAAGTATTGATGCATTGATTATAATGGGAGGCCCGATGGGTGTTTACGACGATCACCTGCTCGAATGGCTTACCATAGAAAAAGAGTATATAGCAACAGCACTGCAAAAAAACAAAAAAGTACTGGGTATTTGTTTGGGCGCCCAGCTTATTGCCGCCTGTGCCGGAGCTGCGGTAAATACAGCTCCTCATAAAGAAACAGGCTGGTTTAAAATAAGTCCTGCAAAGCAGCTCCCAAAAACGCACTGGTTGTATGAGATCATTGAAGATGAGCCTGTGGTATTTCACTGGCATAACGACCGGTTTCAGCTACCGGACGGTACAGAGAATTTAGCCGTTTCCGAAGCGAACGACAACCAGTTGTTTATGCTGAACGAAAATGTACTGGCTATTCAGTTCCATTTGGAAATAACAGAACGTGGTTTAAGCGGAATGATCGAAAACGGCGCTGACGAATTGATCCCCGGCGCCTATGTTCAACCAGCATATGAAATTACTGCCCTGCAGGATTTTGTAAAAGACAATAATCGGAGAATGTACCGGCTGCTGGATCGTTTTCTGTTAAGCTGAAGGATGCATCCCCGCGGTCATCATCAAATTTCCGGGCGGAATGATATTGTTCAGTCCGGGCCGCTCCGGGCAGCAAGGCATGAGCTCTTTCATTCCGGCGTAAATCTTTGCCCGGAACATGCTTACGGGAAAATAACCTGGGAACAATTCCTGCATTCACAAACCTTGGGGTGTTCATAAAAATAAAATTATACAAAGTGTTTTTTCAATAAAAATGTAACTTGCCCGATGGGCATGAACACCGATTATCTGTTGATCATTATATGCAGCGTTGTTATTTTATCTTACCTGTTTTCTATTATCAGCCGCTATATTAAAGTGCCTTCCGTATTGCTATTGCTTTTCGGTGGCATTCTTTTTCGCTGGTTTGGCGATCTTAATAATATTATCCTGGACGTCCCCGACAAGATGGTGGAAATTTTAGGTGTAATAGGGCTTATTATGATCGTTCTTGAGGCGGGGCTCGATTTAAAGCTGGGTAAAGATAAACTGGTATTGATCAGGAATTCTTTTTTTTCAGCGCTCTTTATATTTATCCTGTCGGCAGCATTGCTCACTGCCATCCTTCATTACTGGTTAAAAGAGCCTGTGGTCAATTGCCTGGTATATGCTATCCCGCTTTCTATTATCAGCAGTACCATCGTTATTCCCAGCATTCATTCCCTTACAGAAAGGAAAAAAGAGTTCCTGGTATATGAAGCTTCATTCTCAGACATTATAGGGATACTCGCTTTTAATTATTTTACGGCACCTGAGGTGCTTACCGTAAAATCTTTCGGCGTTTTCGGTGGCAATATCCTGGCATCGGTGCTTCTTTCCTTTGTGCTGTCGTTTGTGCTGTTTATGATCATGGCAAAAACGAAACTGAATATCAAATTCTTCCTGATCTTTGCACTCCTGATCCTGATATATACTTCAGGGAAGCTGCTGCACCTGCCTTCGTTGCTGATCATTTTAATTTTTGGTATGATGATCAATAACTGGGAAATGATCCGGTGGGGATGGCTTAAAAAGCTTTTCCCGGTTAAACAGGTAGAGCCTATAAGGGTTCTTCTCCATTCTATAACCGCAGAATCATCTTTTCTGATAAGGACCTTCTTTTTTATTTTATTCGGGTATTCTATCAGCCTTAAGTTCCTGAATGAAGAAGAAGTGCTGACCGTTGGGAGCATGATCGTTGCAGCGTTGTTTGTAATAAGACTTTTGTACCTGCGCTTTTTTGTGCAAACCAATGTTTTCCCCGAATCCTTTTTTCTGCCACGGGGGCTGGTAACTATTGTTCTTTTCTATAAGATCCCTGATCATTTAAAGCTGTCGGCTTTTAATGAAGGTATATTGTTCTTCATTATTCTTACTACCAGCTTAATTATGGCAGCAGGTATGATCTTTTACAAGAAAAAACCGGAGCAAATATTAGAAGAAGGAGCCTTTTCACAGCATAAAAGCATAATATAGCTGGCATTTTTTTTATAATATTGCGCAATCGTTTGCGTTAATGAGGTACTTATCAATCAATTAAAATATTTCAAGGATCAGTTATGTGTGGAATTGTTGCTTACATCGGACACCGCCGGGCATACCCTGTTATTATTAAAGGATTAAAAAGACTGGAATACAGGGGCTACGACAGCGCGGGGATAGCGCTGATAAATCACGGTTTAAAATTGTATAAAAAGAAAGGCAAAGTAGCCAATCTTGAAGAATCGGCTTTAGGACAGGATCTTGAAGGGCATACAGGGATCGGGCATACCCGTTGGGCCACCCATGGCGAACCCAGCGACAGAAATGCGCATCCCCATCGCTCCGCTAATGGCAAATTGGCCATGATACACAACGGGATCATTGAAAATTATGCCCCCCTTAAACAGGAGCTCATTAAAAAAGGATATAAGTTTCACAGTGATACAGATACCGAGGTACTGTTGAATTTTATAGAAGACATACAGAAAAACAACAGTAGCACACTTGAAGAAGCGTTGCGCATTGCCCTGAAGCGTGTTGTGGGCGCTTATGTGATTGTGCTGATCGACGAAGACAACCCCGGTACGCTCATTGCTGCAAGAAAGGGCAGCCCGCTGGTGATAGGCATCGGCAAAGGAGAGCATTTTTTGGCCAGTGACGCTTCGCCTATTATAGAATACACAAAGGAGGTAGTATACGTTAATGATTACGAGATCGCCATTATTAAAGCAGATGAGCTGATCCTGAAAAACCTGGGCAATGAAAGGCAAACGCCTTTCATTCAAAAATTAGATCTGGAACTGGCGGCTATAGAAAAAGGCGGGTATGATCATTTTATGCTGAAGGAAATTTTTGAGCAGCCCCACACCATTTACGACTGCTTAAGGGGAAGGCTGGATGTAGCGCAGGGAACCATCACCATGTCGGGCATTCAGAACAACATGGAGCTCATTAAAAACGCGAACCGTATACTCATCATCGCCTGCGGCACGTCCTGGCATGCAGGGTTGGTGGCAGAATATATAATTGAGGAGCTGTGCCGCATTCCCGTGGAAGTGGAGTATGCTTCCGAGTTCAGGTACAGGAACCCCGTTATCCACAAGGGGGATATGATCATCGCCATATCGCAAAGTGGTGAAACGGCAGATACGCTCGTGGCCATAGAAAGAGCCAAAGAGCAGGGGGCTGTTATTTTGGGCATTGTAAATGTAGTAGGGTCGTCTATTTCACGCATTTCGCACGCCGGTGCGTACACCCATGCAGGGCCCGAGATTGGCGTGGCCAGCACTAAGGCATTTACCGCACAGTTAGCCGTGCTTACCATGGTTGCGCTGATGATCGCCAAAGAAAGAAACACGATCAGCCACGACCGCTATATACATCTGCTTGATGAATTGAACGATGTGCCTGAAAAGGTAAAGCTTGCCCTTGAAGATGCAGATCATATAAAAGCCGTAGCGCTGAAATATAAAGATGTATCGGATGCGTTGTTCCTGGGGCGGGGTTATAATTTTCCCATAGCCCTGGAAGGCGCACTGAAGCTCAAGGAAATATCTTATATACACGCCGAAGGATACCCCGCTGCTGAAATGAAACATGGTCCTATTGCCCTGGTAGATGAATCTTTACCTGTGGTATTTGTGGCCACAAGAGATGCTTATCACGAGAAGATCATTAGCAATATACAGGAAATAAAGGCCCGCAAGGGAAAAGTAATTGCAGTGATTACGGAGGGGGATGAAACCATTACAGGAATGGCGGATGATGTGCTGTCAATTCCGGAAGCAGATGAACTGGTAGCTCCCATCATCAGCACTATCCCTTTACAATTGCTTTCCTATTATATAGGCGTAGCCAGGGGATATGATGTTGACAAGCCCCGCAATCTTGCCAAAAGTGTAACGGTGGAATAAACAGTGGTGAGTAGTCAATTGTGAATTGTGAATTGTGAATTGACAAAAACCTGAAACCTCAAACCCGGAAGCAATCTCAAATTTTAAATCTCAGATTTCAAATCCATGTATGAACCAGATCAACAAAAAAGCCATTGATTCATTAGGGTATAATTTTATTGCTCCGGAATATCTTCCCGAAGGGAAAGACGAATACCATCTGCGCAATATTCAAAACAGGAACGGCATTCAATACAGGGGTTTAACGGCATGGGAGATTGAGGTGCTGGTACGCAACCGCAATGCTTCCGACAACTGGAATAAGATACTGGTATCGGATGCCTTCAACCCGGAACTGGTAAAAAACTGTAAATTTTTCGGACTGGTACGTATCGGCAAACTGGAAGCGTATTACCTCGAGTACCATAACCTTCGCATGCCCGTGGGCTTATACAACAGCACGATCATCAGTTGCGATTTCGGCGATAACGTAGTAGTGGACAATGTGAATTATGTCTCTCATTATATTATCGGCAGCGAAGTAATACTGGTAAATATCAATGAACTGGCCACCACCAGCGCGGCCAAATTCGGCAATGGCATTATTAAGCAGGGAGAAAATGAAAACATCCGCATCTGGCTCGAAATATGCAATGAGAACGGCGGAAGAAAAGTAATACCTTTTACACGGATGCTCCCGGGCGATGCCTGGCTGTGGTCGAAGTACCGCGATGATGAGGTGATGCTGGAAAAATTTAAATGGTTCACGCAAAAAGAATATGATGTACAAAGAGGGTACTATGGTAAAATAGGCGATCGTACCATCATTAAAAATACCAGCATCATTAAAGATGTGTGGATTGGCTCTGATGCTTATATTAAAGGCGCCAATAAATTAAAAAACCTCACCGTCAACTCATCTGCCGAAGCGCCATCGCAAATAGGAGAGGGTTGTGAAATGGTGAACGGAATTATAGGACTGGGATGTAAAGCGTTTTATGGCGTTAAAGCCATTCGTTTTATCATGGCCTCGCATTCGCAGCTAAAATACGGAGCCCGGCTTATTAATTCATACCTCGGCAACAATTCTACCATCTCCTGTTGCGAAGTATTGAACTCGCTGATCTTTCCTTCGCACGAACAGCATCACAACAACTCCTTTCTTTGTGCGGCAACGGTAATGGGACAAAGCAATATGGCCGCCGGGGCAACCATAGGCTCAAATCACAATTCACGCAGTGCGGATGGCGAATTGATTGCCGGACGCGGATTTTGGCCCGGGCTGTGCGTAAGCCTTAAACACAATTCGAGGTTCGCATCGTTTAACATTCTGGCCAAAGGCGATTACCCGTATGAGCTGGACATTCCCTTCCCCTTTGCTTTGATCAGCAACGACATAGCCAACGACCAGCTGATCGTAATGCCTGCTTACTGGTTCATGTATAATTTGTATGCCATCGCACGCAACGAATGGAAATACCGCGACCGGGATTCACGCATTGAAAAAGAACAGCGTATTGAATTTGATTCTTTGGCGCCCGATACCATCAACGAACTGATCCATGCCCTGCAACTGCTGGCCCTGTACACCGGTAAAGCCTTTTCGGAAAAGAAAAGCCCCGGAAAAAAGATCAGTGACAAAGAATACATTAAAACCGGTAAAAAGCTTTTAGAAGCAAACGATGACATCATTAATGAGCTGGAGATCGTGGCCGACGGATTGGAGAACAGCGACAGGAAAACGGTTATCATCAAGGTACAGCAGGCATACGCCATATTTAAAGAACTGATCATATACTATGCAACGCTACAATGTATTACGCAGTTCCGGGAAAACGATCTTAAAAATTTTGCAGCGCTTACCAGGCAACTGCCATCCGTTCCCAAACGAAATCAATGGATCAATGTTGGCGGTCAGCTTATACCTGCAGAAGAAGTGGAGAAATTCAGGAAGCATGTTCGCGCAGGTAAAATAAAAAGCTGGGATGATGTGCATGCATTTTATACCATGCAGGGGCAGGCATATGATGCCGACAGGTTCGAACATGCATTCGCGGCATTACTGGAAGTGCTTGAAATTTCTGTTACAGGGTTTACCCCGAAAGTTTTTAAGCAGATACTGCTTCAGTCTGTACAAACCAAAACATGGTTAACAGATGGCATTTACGAATCGAGGGCCAAAGACTACACAAACCCTTTTCGTATTATGATCTTCAACAACCAGGAAGAGATGGATAATGTATGGGGAAAACTGGAAGACAACGGCTTTATCGCCATGCAGCAAACAGAACTAAAAGACTTTAAAAAGAAAGTGAGCAATTTGAGCAGGTCACTGAAATTATAAGGTAGTGTTACGTTAACCATAATACGCCGCATCAATTTGTGAATAGTGAATGAGTTCACCATTGACCGTTGCCCATTCACTCTGGCAATACTACATATTATAATTAACGGTAGTTTGTATATCGGTTTGTTATGCCGTTTTTGAACTATCCTCCGATTGATTTTTGCATCACGTAATCATTCATGGAATATCCATGGCCTATATCAATGTCTTCTTCACGCACTACCGTAAAACCCATCCTCGAATAAAATGCTCTTGCCTTATTGTGCCGGTTCACATTTAATTCAAGCATTGCAGCTCCGGCAGCCCGGCAGGTCTCAGTAACATGTTCAATTAATTTTTTCCCGGTACCTTTTCCCTGCTGGTTCTGCAGCACATAAATCTTATGGAGTTTGCATACATCTTTATCCGGGGTAAATGACCAGGAGGCGAACCCCACCGGTTCATCACCATCACAGGCAATAATAAACCGGTGCTGTTGCGCATTGATCTGGTATTGCAATGAAGATTCGCTGTACATCATCTCCAGCATATAATCTACCTGTTCCCTCCTTAAAATATGCGAATAGGTTTGAGGCCAAACGGCGAGTGTCAATTTCCGGATCAGGGGAATATCCGCTGACCCCGCGTTTCTGAACTGGATCATGCCCGTAAAATTGAGATAAAATTTTTTCCTGGTAAACCGGTTATCCTGAAATGGTACCCGCCTTTTAATCGTCGCTTTATTAAAACGCCATTTCTAACGGTAGTTTCAACTCTGTTCTTACACCCCCGGCAAGGTCGTATGATGCGATGCTTGCATTTGTGTGTTTGGTTTCATTGATCACTTCAATCCGTTCCCGGGTTATTTTCATACCAAGCGATTTTTTTTCTGCATGCACTCCGTTATCTGCACCAATGGTTTGCGGCATTCCCACACCATTGTCTTCAACAACACAGCTAAGCATTCCATTTTCTAAAGTGATCCGGATCATTATTTTTCCCTCCCCTTTTTTATTGGTCAATCCGTGCCATATGCTGTTCTCCACAAAAGGCTGCAGCAGCAAAGGCGGCACCAGCGTATTTGCCCGGTCTATATCTTCATTTACCATAATGCTATAGGTAAATGCATTGTTCAGCCGTTTGGCTTCTAACTGCATATACAATTCAAGCGCTTTAAGGTCATCGGCGAGCGGCACTTCCTTTTGTTCGGAGTTTTCTAATATCACACGCATGAGCTTGGCAAATTTGGTAAGGTAGCTGCCTGCCTCAGGGATATCATTTTTACCAATGTAATCGGCTATCGAATTGAGCGAATTAAAAATAAAATGCGGGTTCATCTGCGCGCGAAGCGCTTTCATTTCAGTTTCGGCTACACGGGCCTTAAATTCAATGTCTTTTCTTTCCTCTTCTGCGTCCCTCCTTCTTTTATATGCAATATATCCTGCAAAGGCGCCGAGTAATATCACTATGGTTCCCGCTGCAAGCGTATTGCGGATGATGCGTTGTCTTTTGATTTCCGCACCGGCAAGCGCCGCAGCTTTGCTGTGTTCAGCCTTTAGTAATATAGCTTTCTTTTCAAATTCAAATGCGGCAATTTTTTGGGCAATATCAACGCGCTTTTCCTGGTCCAGTACACTATCGCGCAATGTTACATGTTCTTTATATGCCAGCAGCGCTTTTGCCGGATCATGAACGGTTTCATACACTTCACTCAAACTTTCAAGTGCTTCGCTTTGCAGCGCCGGTACATTTATTTCCCTTGCGATCTTCAGGGCTTTTTGGAAAATACGGATAGCAAGCGGATACCGGTCATGCGGATTGAGATAATGTGCTTTGAAAAAGGGTACAGGAGCATGCTGATACAGTTCCCCTATTTTTAATAAACTCAGCGCCAGGTTATTTCTGTCGCCGGATTCTTCATATATGATCCTGGCTTTGGTTAAATATTCATAGCTCTTTTCATAATTATGCAATTGAAGATGAGCGGCACCCAGATTGGTGTAATCGGAAGCCATGCGGCGCTGGTTCCCGGAAACCTCATTCAGTTCCAAAGCTTTCAGATGATAGGATATAGCCCTATCGGGTTGAGCTTTCAGATCATAAATCACCCCGATATTACCGTAGGCCGAAGCCATGCCCTGCTTACTGTTCAATGCCCTGAATGCCTCCAGCGACTGGTTCTGGTAAATCAAAGCACTGTCGTATTGTCCCAGATCTTTGTACACAAGCCCTATGTTGGGCAGTACGAGCGAAGCGGAGCTTCCGACAAGGTATTTTCCTTTTTTTTGTTCATAAATAGCCAGTGCGCTGAAATAATATGCTAATGCTGTCGGATAGTCTGAAATATATTGGTAATCTACCCCAAGATTGTTCTGGATAGAGGCCATTCGCAAACTGTCGTTCAGCAAAGTAAAAATTTCCAGCCCTTTCTGATGCCAGGTGATGGCTTCAAAGAAATCAGATTTGTTAAAATACAATAACCCGATATTGTTGTACATGATACCCCTTCCTTTTTTATAGTCGCTGGACTCATATATGTGAAGTGCTTTTTTATACATGATCATTGCCAGGCTGTCGTTCCCTTTTGCCCAGTAGTTTGAGCCTTTATTAGAATAGGCGGAGGCGAGCCGGCGCTGAGGGCTGATCTGAAGAGCCAGCGCTATGGCAGAGTCGGCAATCTGCAATCCCTGTTCCGGATCAATATTGTAATAAGCGTAAGCAATATCGTTCAGCAGGTCAACGCGGGTGGTGTCCCGTTGAGGATACATGCTCAAAACCCGGATCAGCGAATCCAGTTCCCTTTGCTGTGCCGTGGCGCTAATGCAGTATAGAAGCATGCCGGCACTAACGATTGTCCTGATCATAAAGAGGAGTGTGCATTTTTCAGGAAGGTAATAACATTTAAATGATAGTTACAAATAATAAGTGAAATCCGGCAATTAATAAGCGAAAACGCGCAGATAATAAATAGCAATTTGTGCCGTAACAGAGGCTGCCTACTTTTGAAAGGCGTTCCGTATCAAACGTCGATAACTGCAATATGTGCTTTTCCCTGTCTTTTAATATTTAAGCAGTATATATGAAACAGTATTTCCTTCCCCGGCTTTTCCTCTACGTGTTGTTGCCTGGTATTATGGTTATGACTTATTCCTGTAAAAAAGACAATGACCCCGGAAACCCCGGATCTGGTTATTATATGCGCTTTAAGGTCAACGGAACGCTGGTAGAGCATAAGGGGCAGGTAGAGGGTACTTTTGATAAAGCAACGGCTTTGCAGCACAACACTTCGCTTGCCGGGTTGAAAGAGCCGCTTGTGGCCACCAAAAACAATATGACCTTATTGCTGGTCACGGAAAATGAAACGCAAACCGGACTTGCTTATACCAGCTATACCACCGGCGGGTCGGGCATGCAAAAGGGCAAATTGGTGAACCTTGTGTATATTGATGAAAACGGGGAGAATTACCTCTCGTGGATGGAAGAATTTGCGCCGGATCTTCCTCCGGGAACGGAGACGAAGGCAACCATAAAAATCACAGAAGCAACAGCAGATTATATTAAAGGCAGTTTTTCCGGCGTATTGTATAACGAAGGATACACCGGAAAACTTGATATTACCGAAGGCGAATTTTATGCCCGGCGGTATAACTGAATAAGAGCGGTCAGGCATCAGCAATCACCTTTCAGCCGTCTGTCAATTTAGCATAAGGCAAGAAAAACAAACCAGTTGCTGAAACCCGCGGCTGTCCGCTATTTTTGCCGGGATATTTTATGCTTGTATTATCTATCACTAAACATGAACACAATGAAAAGGTCTCTGAGCACATTCGGTATTGTATTTGTTTTGAGTTTCTCCGCAGCATCATTGCAGGCACAGGATGGAAGCAGCTATAAAAGCGGGATCGGGTTGCGTGCCGGCGGCGGGTATTATGATGTGATCGCTGCATCATTTAAAACATTTGTAACCACACCAGGCGCCGTAGAAATAAATCTGGGCTTCCGCCCCTATGGTATTACCGGGTACAGTTGGTTCAACCTGTCGGGATCGGCATCCTACCAGCATCATTTCCCTATAGGAAGTATTGAAGGATTCAGGTGGTTTGTTGGTGGCGGAGCTACCGTATTCAATACTTTTTCCAACTATGATGACTATAAAGGTTTTGGTTTGGGTATATTTCCCACCGGCGGGGTTGACTATAAGTTCGGTAATATCCCTTTAAATGTATCTGCAGATATACGTCCCACTATTTCCGTTATTAAGCCCTATAAGTATTATAATAGTTTTTACGCGGGCAATGCGGGCGTATCTGCCCGCTATACTTTTTAACGCCGGTAAAACAGCATTCCGGTAAACCGTGGGTTGGAAATTATTTCGAACCACGGTTTTTTATTTATACAGATTCACTTACCTATATCAGGACAAGACCTCACACCCCTACACCTTATACCTTATACCTTTCCCCTTTCCCAACCATCATAATTTTTGCTATTTTTTTCATAAGAATTAACATTGGTCATTCTTTAAAATAGAGATAAAATTGAGTTTTGAAAAAAGGCATTTTTTATAAGTATGCCTGAGTGCGGGATCTTAAATTTTTTGATTGCTTATTTTACCTCTTATGCCTGAATGTATTTACCAGAACGACGCTGCCTGCTGGCGACAGTTGAAGCAGGGGGATACAGAAGCCCTGGGATACCTGTATGATACATATATTGACAGGTTGTTTCATGCCGCTTTAAAAATGACCGACAACCGGGAACTGGCAAAAGACGCCCTGCAGGAGATCTTCATTGAAATATGGCACTACAGGGCCAGCATCGGTGACGTTAATCATTCTTACAGCTATCTTGTAAAAGTGCTGAAAAGCATTATCCTGAAAAAAGTTAAACGCAAAGTGGTTGTAAGCGAACTGCATGACAATGAACAACGCCCCCAGGAAGAAAAGAATATAGAGGAGTTTATTATTGCTTCCGAATGGGTCACAGAAAGAAAAAGCCGTTTAAATATCGCCCTGGCGCAACTCACTTCCCGTCAAAAGCAGGTAGTAAGGCTTCGCTTTTTTGAGGGACTTACCTATGAGCAGATCGCCAAAAAGCTCAGCATGAACTACCAGTCGGTCAACAATCTTGCCTTCCGTGCCATGATCAGTTTAAGGAAGCAAATGTGCTAAGCCCTTTTTTATGACAGTTGCATGCTGTAACGCTCCGATCCCCCATTCCATGCTTCAAAATTTTTACCGTTCCTGCGGGTTTTTAATACCTGCGGGAAGCAAAGATGTACACCATAATTTAAGCTATTTTTTTCGTAATAATTAACATTTGTTAGTCTGTGGAATTTAGATAAAATTGATCTTTATTTCAACTGTGCGTGTACGTTTGCCGGTTAAGATACCGGTACATAATCTTTAAATCCATATTATTTTTTCAAAAATCATAAAACTGATGCATATCCCCGGCTAAAAAAAATACAACTTTGTAAAACCAAAACAAGCATCACCATTTATCACATTAACTGTTTACTCATGAAAAGAAATCAATTTGTGTCTTTTCTTTTATTGCTTATGATTTCTGCTGCTACGAATCTCTCCTGTAGTAAAGATGAAAAGGAACCGTCTATAGAAGAAATGAGGCGGAGCAATATTACCGGTACATGGAAGATCAAAGACATTACACTGGCTTACCCGATACCATTTGGGGGACAAGTCTTACCTATTGGCTTCAGCCTCTTTAATGTGGCAGACTTTCTTCCCGTGTCGGGGCCTAAAATTAAATGTACAAAGGAGACAGCTTATACTTTTAACGCCAATAATGGTTATACTATTACTGGCTGTACCGACTTGATTTTTCCGGATGCAGGCGAATCCGGCAACTGGTCTTTATCGCTAAATGGTGGTATTCTTAAATTGGGTGATAAGCCATATATAACAACGGCCATGACAAAAAACAGCTGGAGCATTTCTAATACCATATTGATTTTAGAAGCCAACCCGGGAAGCGGCGGAGAGTATGTACCCATCAATATTATTCTGGAGAAATAATCCTGTAGATAAGAATAACCAGGATTTCATTTGCATATCAATACTAATATAAAAAATTATGAGAAAGAACTGTTTAATACTGACTTTTTTTATAGCTACTTTCTTATGTAATGTCAGCTTTGTAGATGCTCACGAAGTAAAACATTTATATGATTTTAGGGTAAACGGCATTGTTTCTGATAACAATGGGCCAGTGGCTGGTGTTACTGTTACAGAAAAAGGCACCAGTAATGCTACTTCTACCAATAATGATGGCAGATTCTCTTTAGACGTCAGCAATGCCAATAGCATCCTGGTTATAACATTTGTAGGATACAAAACGATAGAAGTACCGGTAGGCGGGCGGTCAAATATTTCCCTGACCATCGAAAGCGAGGCGCAGGAACTTTCGGGTGTTGTTGTAACGGCTTTAGGTATTACACGTGAAAAGAAATCATTGGGATATTCTGTAGAAGAGGTAGCCGGCAAAGAAATGACAAGAGTAGCTCAGGAAAACGTGCTGAATGCGATGTCGGGAAAAGTAGCCGGGGTAACTATTAATCAAACCGGTGCGGCCGGATCATCGGTAAGTATGATCATTCGCGGTGCAACTTCCTTAAACAGTGACAATCAGCCTTTGTTCGTGATTGACGGAGTACCTGTAGCCAATACGATCAATAATGTTACCCAGGTAGGAACTGACAACCGGGTTGACTATGGCAACGCCATTGGCAGCTTAAATCCGGATGATATAGAAAATGTCTCCATTCTTAAAGGTCCGAGCGCAGCTGCATTATACGGATCCAGGGCAGGGAACGGGGTTGTATTGATAACAACAAAAAGCGGTAAGGGACTTAACAAAACAACGGTGAACGTGTATTCCAATACCGTATTTGACAAGCCTTATCGTTTTCTGGATTGGCAGTACAAATATGGGCCGGGCTTGTTTTCAGGTATTCCTGAAGAGGTTTCGGGCTCCCCTTTAACCAATCCCCTCGGCAGCATAATAGATGAAGGATCAGTGGGTGCTTTCGGCGGTGAACTGGATAAGGGATATTTGGCCCGGCAATGGAACAGCCCCCTGGACGAAAACGGGAGAAAAATACCCACGGAATTAAAAGGGTATCCTGATAATGTACGCAATTTTGTGCAAACAGGCATTACATCTACGAATGGCGTGTCTGTAGCTAATAATACAGAAAAAATCAACTACAGAATTTCTTATTCCAACATGCAAAACCGGGGTATCATCCCCAATTCGGACCTCTTCAGGAATACGCTGAACATAAACAGCAGTCTTAAAGTAAGTAAAAAATTTACGCTTAGCACCAGTCTGGATCTCAGCAGGAACAACTCGAACAACAGACCGGCGAGCGAACGGGGCACCAATCCGCTGCAGTGGGCGTATAATATACCGCCGCACATTAACATACTGGATCTGAAGGATTACTGGGAGCCGGGGCAGGAAGGAATTCAGCAACGTTCCCCCCGTAATGGCGTTATTGACAACCCCTGGTTCCTGGCTTATGAGGTGAGCAACTCATTTGTAAGAGACAGATTGTACGGAAATATAAAAGCTGACTGGCAGTTGGCGAAAGACCTGACACTGATGCTGCGCTATGGTTTGGATACCTATAGTGAGGAGCGGGAATCAAAAGTACCCTATAGTTACACCGAAGATGCCCGGGGTGCCTATGGTGTAACAAACATAAAGCATTTCGAAAGTAATGCGGATTTCTTGCTTAGCTATAAAAAGAGCCTTGGCGATTTTCATATATCAGTATCTGGAGGAGGGAATGTTCGCCGCCAAAACGGAAGTACTGTGCGGAATGCAACCATTAATGGCACCGGCTTAATTGTACCGGGTGTTTATACGCTTCAAAATATATTGCCTGCTAATCTTGATTTCAGCAACTGGCGCAGCAAGCGTGGAGTTAACAGTCTTTACGCTATGGGAACCTTCGGCTATAAAGACATGGTGTATCTCGACGTAACCGGCAGAAACGACTGGTCGAGCACATTATTAAATGCCAAGCCTTATTTCTATCCTTCTGCTTCGTTGAGTGTACTGGCCAATGAAATTTTTGGCATCACTTCTTCCGATATAAACCTCGTTAAGTTAAGAGGCGGTTATGCGCAGGTAGGTAATGATGCCAGCCCCTACAGCTTATATGCTATTATGATTAATGGAGGCACCTGGGGGGATGTGCCCAGGCTCACCACATCTTCCTCATTATATAATCAATGGCTGAAGCCTGAGCTTGCCACTTCATACGAAATGGGCATTGATGTCGCCCTGTTTAAAAACAGGTTCCGGGCATCGGCAACTTACTATGTGCTCGATAATAAAAACCAGATATTCAATACACCGTTGACATCTTCCGGGGGGTACACTTCCGAGATCATCAATGCCGGTTTGCTGAGGAGTAAAGGAATTGAGCTTTCTGTTGGAGGTACCCCTGTTCAGACCAGAAGCTTTCGTTGGGATATTAGTGCCAATCTGACAAGGAACAGAACTAAAATCATAAGCCTGCCCGAAGAAATGCCTTTCTTTACTTTTTGGCAGGAGGCAAAAGGCGGAGCCTGGACCTATCCCGGTGAAGAAGTGGGTGATATTTATGCCCCCGAAATAAGAGTTGTTGAAGATAAAGGCTCTCCTTACTACGGATACCCGCTTTTGCAATTGGATCCTGATAATGGCTGGGCTACTTATGCTGTAGCCAAAGAAGATCAGGCCAGCCGGAACAAGGTGGGGAATTTCAATCCCCGCTTTATCATGGGTGTTCAGAATTCTGTTTCATGGAAAAGCTGGTCATTGAATTTTACACTGGATTGGCGTAATGGCGGCCAGTTCGTTTCTCAAACCTACCGTTATGGCATGAGCGACGGACAAACACTGTTGCCTCTCCTTAATGCAATGGATGCAGGATTGATGACGGGTAAAGAATTAAGAGATTACCTGGTAGCTAATGCAGATGAATTGATAATGGGTAAGAATGGGTATAGCGGAACAATAATTGGATGGCCGACACCGGAGAGGACTTCCTTTCCTATATATTACCAAACAGTTTTACCTTATGGCGGTGTAATTGTTCCGGGAGTGTATGCGACGGCATGGGATGATGAAGGAAATCCAACTGCATATGAAGAAAACTTGGGAGAGAATATCAACCCCACTCCCGAACCGGGAGCCGGAAGTGGCACACAGCCTGTGCCTTATGCAGCAGGCATTAATTGGGAATTATTACAGCCTACATTGTTTTCTGCATCTTATTTAAAGCTGCGGGAGGTATCGCTTACTTACAGTTTACCCATTAGCCTTATAAGAGGATTGCGGCTGCAGGACGCCAGTTTTTCCATATACAGTAGAAATATTATGCTATGGACTGCAGCTAAAATAAATATTGATCCTGAAAATGCATTCCAGCCATCTGCAAATGCGCAGGGAGGTACCCAATTAAAACAAGGTATAGAAAGATACAACGTTACTCCCTGGGTGATCCCTATCGGCATTAAACTGAATCTTACTTTTTAAGTGATAAAAATGTTGAAAATGAAAATCAGAAATAAATTTTTAGTGTTGCTGTTTGTTCTGGGTGTTGCCGGGTTAAATTCATGTACCAAAGAATTGGTTAAGATGAATGAAAACCCTAATGGAGCTGATCCGGAATCGGCTAATCCCAATCTCGTTCTTACTACAGTTTTAACGGAGTCATTTAAATCATTTGTAAACCTGGGATATCAGGATATCGCCGGAGTAATGCAGCATACACAGAAAGACGGATGGGGAGGAGGACATAATAGTTATGACTGGGGCGGCAGCAATGTATGGTCGGGGTATTATGACATCCTTCGAAACAATAAATTTGTTTATGACAAAGCAGTGGCCTCGGGTAATACGCTGCAACAAGGCATCACCCTTGTAATGAAATCGTTGATGTATGGTTTGATAACGGATCTATGGGGAGATGCTCCCTATTCGAATGCCTTAAAAGCCAACGAAGGGGGTATAGAAAATAAATTCCCTGTTTACGACACTCAACAAAAGATATACGAAGGTATTTTGGCTGATCTGGAACAGGCCAATACAATTCTCTCAGAAAATATTACCGGTGAGGTAGGCAACGCCGACGTTATATTTAATGGCAACACCACTAAATGGAGAAAATTTGCCAACTCGCTATCCCTGAGATATTATATGCGATTGTCTGAAAAACTGCCTGATGTAGCTAAAGAGGGCATAGAAAAAATAGTATCTGATCCTGCAAAGTACCCGATTATATTAAGCACTGATGATGACGCAGCAATGTCATATCCCGGCAATAACAATGGTGACTCCTGGCCTGCCAATGCTACGTATGACAGCGATAGTACCAATTACAGAAGAATAAAAATGGCCAATACATTTGTAACCGAATTGCTTGAGTTTAAAGACCCACGTATCGCCGCGTTTGCTAACAAGGTTCAGATTTTTCTGCACGTTGATGAAAACTACCCGCCTGGTACCGATAAAGTGGAGGATACCGTAATGGCTGACGGTGAAGTAAGGCTTGTGAGAAAATTACACCCGGGCGCACTGCCCTCAACAGTAAACGTCTCCGATTTAAATCAAAATCCAGACTATGTAGGATTACCGCTTAATTTGTCTGTTCCCTATGCTTATAATTTGAGTACAGACCAGACCCAGTCGTCCAGAAACCCGCATGTATCCTGGGTAAACACAAAATTTGCAAATGCAAAAAGCGGTATTAAAGCCAGGATACTTTCGGCTGCCGAAGTTCACTTTATACTGGCCGAAGCTTCGGCTGTTTACGGATGGAATGCCGGAGATGCGGAGGATCATTATAAGAAAGCCATACAGTCCTCATTTACTGCATGGGATGTGGGCTCTGCCGATGACTATCTGGCAGAGCCGGATGTTGTGTTTGACGGAACCCAGGAGCAGATCATCACACAAAAATGGATAGCGAGTTGGAGCGTAGCGGCTGAGGCGTGGTTTGATTGGCGAAGAACCGGCTACCCGGTGCTAAAAGGGGCTTCACAACAAGGTGTTTTACCTGTTAGATTTTATTATCCCCTCGAAGAAAGGAATCTGAATACTTCGAATGTTAACGCAGCCATAGAGAGACTGGAACTATCATCGTATAACGACCCTTATTTAAGCAACGTTAAGAATGGAATTTGGTCAAAACCCTGGATCATCCAGGGAACGGGGAAGCCGTGGTAGCCGGGGAAGGGAGAAGGTGTAAGGCATAGGATACGAGGTGTAAGGCGCTTCTTCCTTATACCTTACACCCTCCACCTTACACCGGTATTTTAAATAGGAGAGATAATCGTTTGGAAGATGTATATAAGAATATTCATTTTTTTTCTTTGTTTCATTGGTTTAGCCCCTGGTTCATATACCCAAACTTTCAAAGCCGGCGCCGCAGTAAGGATCATTACACCCGATCCTTTACTGCCGGTATCGGGCGGGATCGGCACACCAAAGCCGGCAACCATTAAGCAGGGTGATCTGTATGCCCGTGCATTGGTGCTCGAAAAAGGCAGCACCAGGATAGCTATCGTTAACATTGATAATTTAGGGTGGCCTTCGGTGTTAGGTAACAAATCGCGGGCATTGATCAAAGGCATTGCGCCCGAAAACATTCTCATAGGCGTTACGCATACCCATAGCGCGCCTGACGCTTACGGATTCCCGGATGAAAAAGGGCAGTCGCATGCCGATCTGAAATATTTGGACTGGTGCGTGCAACAAATTGCCGATGCAGTAAATGAGGCGGTAAAAAAAATGGAGCCTGCCTCTTTAAAGATCGCTGTAGGTGAAGCCAAAGGAAAGATCGCTTATAACTATTATGCTCCCCAGTTGTATGACCCGCGCTGCGGCGTTATACAGGCCATAGCAACTACCGGTAAGAATAAGAACAAGCCTATTGCCACGCTGGTCAATTACGCCATACATCCCGAAATTATCGGCTCATCGCAGGCTATTTTAAGTCCTGATCTGTGCGGGCCTTTGTATCATCGTATTGAATCCGGAGCAGGTGGCGTTGCGCTTTTCATGAACGGTGCGCAGGGTGGAATGGTTACGGCAGATAACCGCCTCGAAAAAGGCGGTGAAGCCAATGACTGGCAGGAATGCATACGCATTGGTGAACTGCTGGCAGACGAAGCGTTGCGTATTGTTGCTGATGCACCGGTACAACCCAATCCGGACATCTATTGCGCATCAAAGAAAATAACATTCCCCATTGATTCGGATATCATGAAATATATCCTCAGCCGATCGCCGCTGAAACTGGCGGGTGAAAATGCCGATGTCAATTCGGCTACCACACAGATCAACCTGCTTAACATCGGAACGGCGCAAATACTTACCATACCCGGTGAAGCCCTTCCCAATATCGGTTATTATGTAAAACGTCATATGCCTACCCGGCAGCCGTTTCTTTTTGGCCTAACCAATGACGCTTTCGGCTATATCCTTACAAAGGTTGACTTCAACAGCTTTAAAAGATATGACTACGTGAGCCGCACCAGCCTGGGTGAAATGACAGGTGACATCTATATCAATGAAGTGTTAAAGTGGATAAAAGAAAGCCCGGCGCCGGGCAAATAAAATACATTGGGAATTCTTAAGTCCGAAGAATAAAATCTGAAAATGAAAAACAAAGAACCAAACAACAAGTTCCAAATAAAATTCAAATTATAAACCGGTACATCAATATGAAGAAAATTTATTTAAGCGCATTTGCATTGCTTGTTTCATTCCTTACCATTGTTCAGGCCCAGGTTACCCCTTCCACGGCTTTACAGAGCTATTTGCACAATGGCGATAAAACCTTTAAATGGGAAGTAAAAGACACCTATGATATTGGCGATGTGAAAGCTTATGCATTGTTGCTTACTTCACAGCAATGGCGTGAGCACGTATGGACGCACCAGTTAACGCTGCTGGTTCCAAAAGAAAATAAATACGACGGGGCGCTTTTGTTTATTACCGGTGGTTCCATAAAAGATGGTTTACCCAACTGGAAAGGCCGTGATGACAAATTCAATACAGGAATGGCCGGCGTGGCGGCAACAAATCACGCTATTGTTGCCGTATTAAGACAAACGCCCAATCAACCCCTCTATAATGATCTTACGGAAGATGAGCTGATATCATTTACACTGCATAATTTTAAAAAAGATGGTGATTATACATGGCCCCTGTTATTTCCTATGGTAAAAAGTGCAGTAAGGGCAATGGATGCCGTACAGGAATTTTCCAAACAGCAGCTCAATCATCCCGTTAATCGTTTTGTCATTTCCGGCGCCTCCAAACGTGGCTGGACAACATGGCTTACCGGCGCCTCCGACAGCCGTGCACAGGCTATAGCGCCAATGGTCATTGATGTTTTGAACATGCCTGTGAGCTTAGACTACCAGATCAAAGCACTGGGCGATTACAGCGTACAGATTGAAGATTATGTAAAGCTGGGTATACCGCAGGGTGCAAAAACAGAAAGCGGGATGGCTGTTACCACTATGGTAGATCCTTATTCGTACCGCAAAGCGCTTACAATACCCAAGCTGATTTTCATGGGCACCAACGATGAATATTGGGTGGTAGACAATATTAAAAACTATCTCGACAGCATACCGGGCAAGAATTTGCTGCATTACGTGCCCAATGCGGGTCACAGCCTGGGTGATGGCAAACAGGCTATGTCAGCATTGAGTTCCTTTTTTGGCGCCACGCTCACCAATGCCGGCTACCCCGATTGCTCCTGGACAACATCTGTAAGCAAAAAAGGAGTAAAGCTGAAAATCAAAGCCACCAAAGATGAACTGGCAGACGTGATCCTATGGCACGCCGATTCGCCCGATACCGATTTCCGTAACGACAAATGGACAAGCAATGATCTCCATATTACCGCAAAGAAAAAGCTTAAAATTACACAAGCGCTGCCGGCATCGGGCTATCGTGCATTTTATGTAGACCTGAAGTATAAAGATGTAAATGGCGGAACCTACACGGTAAGCACAAGAGTATTTATGACAGATACGAAGACGATTTTGTAAGTTACAGGTTGCAGGTTTCAGGGTACAGGAAAATCCGTTTTAATCTGAGCTTATCGTTCATTATTTGTGATTTAAATGGTGAGGTGTCAGTCATGAGCATCGGTCGCGGATTTAAAAATCATCCTGTATGCGGACCAGGAAGTTTATGGTTTTTAGTTTCCAAAAGCGATCTGACCCTCCTGCGTCGGGTGCCGGCCGCTTTATTAACGGATTTGTATTGTGATTTGCTTTTGATGCTTCTACACCGGATTTTAAATTTTAGCATTCGGGCTTTTTATTTTATTTGCTTCTTGTATTTTGTTTTTTGCTTCTTTCGCAAATATTTCGCTTAATTACCGAACTTGTCGCAAATTTTATTGAGTGAAAAAAATATATTTTACCTTCTTCGCTTTTTTCTCGTTCATTGCTGCTTTTTCCCAAACAGACTCTTCCCGCCTGCGCATTACCTTGCTCACCTGCAGCCCCGGAGAAGAATTGTACTCAACCTTCGGGCACAGCGCGTTACGGGTAACCGACAGTGCAACACTAACCGACAGGGTATACAATTACGGCACTTTTGATTTCAACCCCGACTTTTATCCCAAATTCATAAGAGGCAAATTGCTTTACTATCTTTCTGTAGAAACATATCCCGATTTCGTATATGGCTACCAGCAGGAACAAAGGAGCATCATTGAGCAGGAGCTGAACCTTACAGCCAAAGAAAAATTACAATTGCAGCAGGCTTTGCAAAGCAATGCAAGGCCCGGGAACAAATTTTATAAATACGATTTTTTATTTGATAACTGCGCTACGCGTATCCGCGACATTGTGAGGAACAATATGGAAGAAGCGCTTACCATAAGAAAAATCCTTCCATATGAAGGAGTAAGCTTCCGTGATCTCATTCATTCCTATCTCAACCGGAACCATATGTACTGGAGTAAGCTCGGGATTGATATTTTATTGGGCAGCGGACTTGATAAAGCGGCTCAAAATGAACAGAGTATGTTTTTGCCCGATTATCTCTTTAAAGGATTTGACAGCGCTTATAGTGCCAACAAACCTTTGGTTCGGAAAAAAAGTAATATTTACAGTGCTCCTTCTGTAGCCGGTACCCATGCCGGCCCTGTTTTTACACCTTTTGTTGTTTTTACGATCGGGTTGATACTGTTCGTACTGCTGAGTTTAACCGGCAGGCAGTGGAGTAAGAAAGCATTAACAGCCCTGGATTTTTTACTTTTTTTCTGTGCAGGACTGTTGGGCATACTGCTTGTATTTATGTGGACCGGTACCGATCATATGCTATGCCGTAATAATTACAACCTGTTGTGGGCATTGCCATTTCATGCAGTTGCAGCATTCTTCTTAAACAGAACAACAAAAGGAGTGAATCAATACTGGGCTTTATGTGTTTTGGTATATGCCTTGTTGCTGGCTTTTTGGGTTGCCCTGCCCCAGGATTTGAACAAAGATCTGGTTCCACTAATTGTTTTATTGGGCTGGCGAAGCTGGAGGCGGTTTAAACGATCAGAAAATGCAAGAAAAAATACAAACATATAACGGGAGCAGCATGCATTATGAAACCGAAGGTGAAGGCCTGCCGGTTGTACTGATCCATGGATTTGGAGAAGATGGTACGGTATGGCATTACCAGCGTTCGTTTTTAAAAAACCATTTCAGGCTGATCATTCCCGATCTTCCCGGCAGCGGTAAATCGGAGCTCCTTTCCATTCTGCCCGGTCGCTCTTCTTTTATCATTGATATGTATGCAGCCTGTATAAAACAGATACTTGACGAGGAGGGCGTTCAAAAATGCATTGTGCTCGGGCACAGCATGGGCGGTTATATAGCTTTAGCCTTTGCGCAGCATAATCCTGAACGGTTAAACGGACTGGGGCTCGTTCATTCAACCGCCTTTGCGGATGATGAGGAGAAAAAAACTGCCCGGAGAAAAGGAATAGCATTCATACAACGGTATGGGGCTCATGAATTTTTAAAACAATCTATTCCTAATTTGTTTGCCGCTGAATTTACCCGTGAACACCCCGGCCAGATAAACGCCCTTATTGCCCGTGCAGGCAACTTTACGGTGCCGGCGCTCGTACAGTACTACGAAGCCATGATGGAAAGGCCGGATAGAGCAGAGATACTGGAAAAGACTTCAAATCCTGTGCTGTTTATTATAGGAGAGGAAGATAAAAGTGTATATTTACAGGATAGCCTTAAACAGTGC